>DASWFA010000718.1:0-3634 GCA_036394475.1 Binatia bacterium | reverse complement strand
GAGCGGAGGAAAAACGTGCGCCGCGCTTTCGCCGTGAGCCCGGCCGGGTCGATCGCCGGCAAGGCGGTGCTCCTGATCGACGACGTTTACACCTCGGGCGCCACGGTGAACGAATGCGCCCGCGCGCTTATGCGCGCCGGCGCCAGGGAAGTCTCCGTGCTGACGCTCGCGCGCACGGTATAAAACCCTCACCCCTGTCCTCTCCCTAAGAGGGAAAGGGTGGATGAAGGGGTATGGAATAGACGTCGCTCTCCCTGGAAAGGGAAGAGGATGAAGGTGAGGGGCGAAAGGTTCGAATGGGGATCGAAGACCGAAAGCGCTGGAATGAAAAACACGCCGGCGGGCGCGGCGAAGAAGCGCCTTCGGCTTTCCTGGAAGAAATCCTCGGCAGCCGGTCGTGGCTCATTCCGCCCGGCCGGGCGCTCGACGTCGCGACCGGCAAGGGCCGGAACGCGATCTTTCTCGCGGCCAAAGGGTTTCGCGTCGACGCGGTGGATATCTCCGCGGCCGCTTTGCAGGAGGCGCGGAGGGCCGCCCGAGCAAAAGGCCGGGCGGTTCATTTCATCGAGGCCGACCTCGAACACGCCGATCTCCCCGCGGCCGCGTACGACCTCGTCGTCAATTTTAATTTCCTCGAGCGCGCGCTGATTTCCCAGATGAAAAGCGCCCTCAAGCCCGGCGGGCATATCATTTTCGAGACCCATCTGATCGATCAAAAAGAGCTCGGCCATCCGAAGAACCCGGCCTACCTCCTCGGCCACAACGAGCTGCTCGATCTCTTCAAAGACTTTCGCGTGCTCTACTACAGGGAAGGGAAGTTCGCCGACGGCGGCGGAGAGTCTTACCGGGCCGGGCTTCTGGCGCGAAAAAAAGAAGCCGATTGACCTTGCCGGTCAAAGATACCTTCGAACCTTGGACCGATACTGCCGATAATTTTCACCGAACTTCCGTTCGAGGTAGCGCTCCTCCCGCAGGACGACTCCGCAATGCATGAGAACAAGAATCGGGACCAGCGCGATAAAGCCCCACCAGGTATCGAGCGCCAAGGTGAGGCCTGAATAGAAGAGCGTCAGGGCAACGTAGAGGGGATTGCGGGAGAAGCGATAGGGACCGGAATGGACGATGGCCGTGGTGGGGCGCGATGGATTCACGTTCGTGCCCGCGGCCAGGAGCGTTCGCATTCCCCATATCGCGATGCCCACGCCGAGCGCCGCCAGCGCAAGGGACGGCCAGAGGGGGACGATGGGGCCGAAGATCGGCATCGGCTGAAGCCAGCGCAGCACCAGAACGACGATCAACCCGCCGCCATAGAGCAGGGGAGGCGGGGCGACGACTCCGGCGTTGTCTTTCTCGGTCATGCCCAACTCGTTCGTATTCTCCTGCCGCTCCGGCGGCTTGTCAAGATTCGCGTATCCATCGATCCGGCGATTGAACGCCGTGACCACCGCGGATAGCGTCCTGCCGCTTGCTCATCTCGTCCGCGCGATATACAACGGACGGTGGAATCGCGCGGCCGATCTGGTTTGCCGTTCATGGCGCGTATATCTATCCCACACGATCCGCCGGCTTACGCCGGCGCACAAGGAGAATAAGATGAAGCAGAACGCACGAAGAAATATCCAGAAGCGCAGCAGAAAAAAGAGGCGCGATGCCATGAAGAAATACGTCGCGGAGAAAAAATCAAAGAAGTAACGTCCAATTTGCCCCGATACGCGCCCGACTAAGATTCGACGATATCCGCTTTCAAGCTCAACACGAAGGCGACGATCTCGTCGCACTCCTGCTTGGGAACCTGTACGGCTTTCAATGTGGCCCCGGCATGCTGTAGGAAAGCGGACCAGTCGCTTTCGCTGATCTTCATGCCTTTGTGGGACGTCTTCATATCCCGGCCGGTGTAGTACATCGGGCCGCCGGCATTCGCGCACAAATAATCGACCAGCAGTTGTTTCTCCCTCGCAATGCCGTCGGCTCCCCGGTTCTGCCAGAAACGGCCCAATTGAGAATCCGCCTGCAAACGGGGCAGCAGGTCGTTGGCGAGAGCCGTAATGCCTTCGTATCCGCCCAGGCGCTCGTAAAGCGATTTCTGATTCATTTCCATTTCTCCTTTCCGCTTGAATGGACCGACGTCTCCGGGGCGAAGCCCGAAGAATCGCGCGCTTCAAGGAGATCCTTCGCTGCTCTCAGGATGGCTCGCTGGCTCTTCAACTATCCATTTTCGGCTTCGGCAGGATGCCGTACGGCACGCCGTCTTCATCGAGCTCCCGGCACTCTTCCGTAGTCGCCGTGCCGTGGATCGGCTTGTCTTCTTTCTCGCCGTGGAAGATCGCCCGTGCCTCTTCGGCGAAGCGGGGGCCGACATCCTGAAAGTTCTCGCTCACGTAATGGTTGAGCCGGACGAGCAGCTCTCTGACCTGGGATTCGGACAATGCGGGGGCGGGCTGTTGGGTCGATGGGGGTTTCTTAGCGCGCGGCGCGGCGGCTTCTTTCTTTACGTGCACGGCGCAGGCGTGCGGCAGCTTCTCCACCGCGGTGGAGCCGCAGGAAGGGCAGGAGATCTGGCCCTTTTCCGCCTGCTCCTGGTAGCCCTCGTAGCTCGGGAACCAGCCCTCGAACCTATGTTCCCGCGCGCAAATCAGATCGTAAACGACCATCGTGTTGTCTCGAAGCCTGAAATCTAAGTGCGTTCGGCCGGTTTGTCAACCGCGTGGGTTTTCGGGTAATGACTCATTTCGGCGGAGATGTTAGAATCCACCAAGCATGAGCGGCCAGACGACGATTAGAATCGCCCGCGCGATCACAGACATAGAACCCGCCGCCTGGGACCGTCTGCTCGACGGCGGCTCGCCTTTTATGCGCTGGGACTGGCTCGACGCGCTCGAGCAGACCGGCTGCGTGGAGGAGGAGACCGGCTGGGTGCCGCACCATCTCGCCGTCGAGCGCGCCGGCGAGCTCGTCGGCGCCTGTCCCATGTACTTAAAGCTCCACAGCATGGGCGAATTCGTCTTCGACTACGAGTGGGCGGAGTTCGCCCACCGTCTCGGGATCAGCTATTACCCCAAGTTGCTGGTCGGCGTGCCCTTCACGCCGGTCACGGGAGCGCGCTTCCTCACGGCGCCGGCGGCGGACCGGCGGAGCCTGCTCCAGTCGATGGGACAGGCGCTGGCGCAAATCGCCCGGGACAGCAAAATCTCGTCCGTGCACGTGAATTTCTGTCTCGAAGACGAGGCGGAGGCGCTCGGCGCGATCGGCTTCGCGCGGCGGATCGGGCTCCAGTTCCACTGGGAAAATCGCGGCTACGGCTCGTTCGACGATTATCTGGGCTCCTTCCGCAGCGACCGGCGCAACAAGATCAAGCGCGAGCGGCGCGCGCTCGCCGAGCGCGGCATCGCGATCCGCGTCGTCGAGGGAAAAGAGGCGACCCAAGACCAGCTCCGCACCATGTTTGCGCTTTACAAGGGGCACGTCGACAACCTTTACTACGGCCGGCAGTATCTCACGCAGGCGTTCTTCGACGAGCTGGCGCGCCGCTTCGCGGCCAATGTCTGCATGATTTTCGCCGAGCGCGCGGGCCGCGTGATCGCCGGGACCTTCAACGTCCGGGACGGGTCGGCGCTCTACGGCCGCTATTGGGGCG
>DASWFA010000717.1:0-2272 GCA_036394475.1 Binatia bacterium | reverse complement strand
TCGGCACGCGCATGATGGCCACGCACGAGTCGCCGCTCCATCCGAGCTTCAAGCAGGCGATCGTCCGGAGCGACGGGCACGACACTCTGCTGACGGAAATTCCGGACCTCGCCTCCGGCCGCGTGTGGCCCGGCGCGATGTCGCGCGCGCTCAGGAACGCCTTCATCGAGCGGTGGGCGGGCCGGGAATGGGCGCTGCGCCGGGATCAGCGCGCCGCGGCCCAGGCGGTGCTCGAAGCGCGCCGGAGCGGCGACGCCGACAACGCCCCGCTTTTCATCGGGCAGGACGCCGGCCTGATCGATTCGGTCAAATCCGCGGGCGAGATCGTCGAGAGCATGGTCGCGGAGGCGGAAGAGATCATCAAAGGCCGGCTCGGCAAGCTCGTGCGCGCCCGCTGACGATCAAGGCCGTCCACGACCCCGCGCGAGACATCGACTCGAAACGCTTTTCCGGCGCGGCCTAAAAATCCCTCTTGACAAGTCCGGCGTGGGCGCTAAAGTGAAAGTGACCTCCAAGAAAAACGAAGGAGGATATTTATGAGCGAGGAAGCGCCACCGGGCCAGCATCGCCCGCAGCCCTAGCGCGTTCGACGGCCCAATCGTAGGCCCGGCTATTCATGCCTGAAGGCACAAGATCGGCGAGCCGATCGTAGAAGAATAGAAACGAGGCCTAGCGAGTCTTCGACGTCGTGCGGAAAGTAGTGGACCGGGCTGGCGGGCAGCAACATTTTTTCATGTGTTTCGGCGCGATCGCGCCGCGAGCGGGCCCTCTTCCCGGGAAGAGGGCTCGTTTCGTTTTATACGCCCCAAAACGAAATCTCCGAGTGAAAAAATCCCGAGCAAAATCAATCGCCCGCCGGGCCTTCGCCCGGCGGCTGTTCAAGGTAATGGAGCGGAAGGACCATTGGGCCTGGCCGGCCTTTACCTCGGGCATGGTGCCGCGCAGGCTGCTGCACATCCATTTCGAGCAGGAGTACGCGTCCTACGTCCGCGACTTTCCCGTGCTGGTCGGCCGGGCCTACGTCCAGTGCCCGATCGCGGAAGTCCGGCGCGCGCTGGCGGAAAATCTTTACGAGGAGGAGACCGGCGGGCTCGAGGCGGGACGCCCGCACCCGGAGCTTTTCCTCGAATATCCGCGCGGCCTGGGCATGAGCCTCGGCCGCTTTCAAAACGTCAAGCTCCTGCCCCGCGCGCGGGCCTATCGCGAGTTTCTCGAAGCGGCCACCCGGGCGCGCGGCTGGGAGGTCGCGGCCGCTGTGGCGACCCTTTTCATCGAAGGCACCAAGGACGACCGCGCCGCCGTCGAGAGGACCGTCAAGAATCCCGCCGCGCCACTCCGCGAGCATCCCCTGGTGAAGCATTATGGCCTCGATCTCAAGCACCTGGCACTCACCCGGGCCCATCGCGCGGTCGAAGGCGATCACCGCGCCGCGGCCTGGGCAATGCTCGATTATGTGCCGGCGAAAAAAAGAAATTCCGTGGCGGCGCACATGGAGCGCGCCCTGGCTCTCTGGCTCGGCTACCGCGACGAAGTGTCCGCCGCGTGCGGCATCGAGCGCGGCCCCGGCGGGCGGCCGCGGCTGAGGGGTTAGTTAGATGAGCTAAGGTATTTTTATAACTTTACGTTTTTGTACTCGACGAAATCGCGCGGCCGGGCGGCCTCCGGATGGAGTCGGGCCATGGACGTGAGAAATTGAATGAAAACGTCGATGCTGACCGGCCGGGCTTGAGAGAGCCTTCGGAGCAGGCGAAACTCGTCCCGGACCGTCTGGGAGCCGGCGAGATCTCTCATCTCCTGTTTTTCTTCCTCACTTAACACGTCCGAACCGCTCCCTGAGGCTTTTGACGTCGCTTCCCAGTCCAACATATCATAAAATGTCTGGATACGCGCCCAATCCAGTTTGGGACCGTAAAGGCGCAGCAAGGCTTCGATATCGGATAAGTCTTGCGGTTTTCGGTCCGGGTCGTTTGTCATCGCTTGAACTTTTAAGCCGATCACGTCTTCCGGATCGACCGCCCGTATATTTCCCTTGCCGTCGAACACGCTGTAACTTTTGGCCCGCGCGAGCATGGCGAGCGACGACTTCCGGAACGCGTGCGCGAAATCGAGCCCGCCCCACGCCGGGTCGCGGTGCCTGTAATGGGAAACGTTTTCCGTCTGCAACATGCGTTCGTAGCCCAGCGCCGTCAACCTCTCATGCAGCTTGTCGAGGTCATCCCGGTGGACGAGGAAATCGAGATCCATCGTCGCCCTGACGTGCCCCAAGACCCCC
>DASWFA010000716.1:0-1856 GCA_036394475.1 Binatia bacterium | reverse complement strand
CCGCCATATCCAAATTCAGGCCCGCGTAGGACCATAAAAAATCATAGTGCAGGATCACCCGGTCCAGCCCCCCGCCGGACGGCGCCGCGACCTCCTGTGTGGTCATCGGCGTCCATTGCAGATGCTCGACGCCCATTGCCTTTTTGAGTTCCGGAACATCGTTTTCCAGGAGCGATCGGATGAGAGTCGTTTTGCCGCAAGCCGTGGGGCCCGCGACGATCAAGAGGTGCTCGATCGGGCGCATGCGCGACTCAAGTGACGCCGTTTAAGCTTGCCTGCGGCGCTTCCCGGCCGGCTTTCGCCGCGGTCTCCCGGATCAGGGCAAAATACCGGCTCATATGGGCCTCGACCGTCCAGCTCTTCCGGTAGGCTTCGTAGCCGCTCCGGCCGAGGCTTTGCCGCCGGGCCGGATCTTCCAACAATCCGGTGATCGACGCAAGCAGTTCCTGCTCCGTCCGGTAGGTCGAGCCGCCGCCGCTCTCCCCGATGACTTCAGTCAAGCCGCCGATCGCGCGGGCGATGACGGGAGTTTGCTGCCGGAACGCCTCGACGAGCACCAGGGGGAACCCTTCGAAGCAGAGGGACGGGACGACGACCGCCACCGCCCCGCGGTACAGGGCGTCGAGCCGTTCTTCCGCGCAGTGGCCCAGAAACCGTACGTTGTCGCCGCCGCCGGCCATCCGGCGGAGCTCGGGCTCGTAATCGCCCGCGCCGGCGATCAGCAGCCGGGCCCTGGGATAGTTACGAAAGACCGGGATCAGCGTCTGCAGCCCTTTGAGTTTTTCCAGCCGGCCGACGAAAAGAAAATAGGGCTTTTCCGGCCGAGCGCCCGGCAGCGGCCCGGTCCCGCCCGGGGGGTCGTCGTCCCGGCCGGCGAACGGCGGCAGCTCCGCGATGGGGGCGGTAAAACCCATCGCGCGATGCTTTTCTCGACTGAAGCGGCCCGGCGCGATAAAGGCGTCCACGTGCCGGACGGCGCTCTCGAGCAGCCCCGTGTAGCGCCACCATTGCGGCGGGCGCTTGTGGACCAGCGTGCAGGCGAAGCAATAGGGCCGCTCGCAGGCCGCTCGATTGAACCGGAACAGCACGTGCGTCGGGCAGACGAGCCAGTATTCGTGCATCGTGTAGAGCTTGATGCCGCGGCCGTACTTCAGCACCGCCGGCCCCAGGAGCGAGATGTTGTGGAAATGGATGACGTCGAAGCCCTTTTCCAGAACGCGCCGGAGCGCCGCCTGCTTGAAGAGCGGGCGCCCCGTCTGCTGCGTCGCCAGCGGCGAGAGCCGCCCGAAGGGGCTCTCGAGCCCGTGCGCGGTCACGTTCGGGTGATCGTCGTAGCCGCGCTCCGGCTCCCGGCCCGCCGTCGCGCGGTACGCGTCTTTGCAGTGGATCACGTCGACCCGGTGCCCGCGGCGCCCGAGCTCGTTCGCCAGCCGGTGGACGAATACGCCGTCGCCGCCGAAGCTGTACGGCGGATAGAAGGTCGTCACCATGCAAAAGCGCAGCGGCCCGTCGGTCATCCCCGGCTCCGCTCGACCGCCCGGCGCACCGCGCGCGGGATGCTCCGCGCCTTGACGTACCAGGGAAAGATGCCCGAGAGCATGAGCTCGAACAGGCGCTCGCCCCTCAGATAATAGGCGTCGACCCGCTCGAGCGCGAAGAGGTCGCTTTGATCGGTGGCGAGGCCGAGCCGGTCGGAGCAGGCGCACTCGAAACAGCGCTCGGCGACGGCGCGGCTGCGCGCGTCGTAGCGGCCGAAGGGATAGGCGAAGCCGGCGGCCGCCGATCCCAGCCGGTCCTCGACGATCGTCTGCGAGCGGGCGATTTCGGCTTCGATTTGTTCCACCGGCAGGCGGGTC
>DASWFA010000715.1:0-4252 GCA_036394475.1 Binatia bacterium | reverse complement strand
GACGACCCGCTGCTCGGCTTCGCCAACGTCCTCATGACGCCGCACCTCGGGGCCTCGCCCCGCTTCAACTCCCTCGACGATTTCGTAGAGCTGCTGGGGAACCTGGCCCGGGCGCTGGGCCGTGTATGAGGGTCAACACCCTTCTCATCCTCGCCTGCGTCTTCGCGAGCTTCTGGGCCTGGCAGCAGGACCCGGCTTTCGCCGAGCGCCAACTGGTGTTCTCGTCGACCAATTTGCTCCACGGCCGGTTCTGGACCCTCGTGCCGGCGCTGTTCGTCCACGCGAGCCCGCTCCATCTTTTCGGCAACATGCTGTTTCTCTACGTCTTCGGCACGACGCTGGAGAAAAACGTCGGCCCGGCGAAGCACCTGCTGGTCTTTTTCACCGGCGGCGTCCTGGCTTTCCTCCTGAGCCTGCCGTTCATGCCGCGCGGCGCCGGCATGCTCGGCGCCTCGGCCGCGATCTTCACCGTGGCCGCCTGCGTGATGCTCGTCTCCCCGCTCAAGTTCTCCTGGCTCTTCCTCGCGCCGCAGGGGCTGGTGGCGATCATCTATTTCATCTACAACGTCGCCGTCGTCTACGACCCGAGCCGGATCCCCGGCTACGACCACAACGTGGCGTATACGGCGCACATCATCGGCTTTCTGATCGGCATCCCGTTCGGCATCGCCTTCAGCCCGCATTGGAAAAAGAACCTGCTGATCACGCTGGCGCTGTTCGGGATTTACTTGTTGATCGTTTCGGGGATGTTGGGAAGGCTGGTAGAAAAAGTTTCTGGTTTCTAGTTTCTGGTTTCTAGTTTCTGGTTTCTAGTTTCTGGTTTCTAGTTTTTAACTCGAAACCCAAAACCCGGAACCCGAAACTTATAGCTGCACCGGCGGCCCCGTCTTGGTGTGCCGCTCGGTCAGCTCGATCGTGTACCCGTCCGGGTCCTGGATGAACGCCATCAGGTCCTTGCTCCCCGGCCGGTTGGGGCGCGGCTCGGTCAAAAATTTGACGCCTGCCGCTTTCAGCGTCTCGGCCAGTTTGTACAGATCGGAGACGTAAAGCGCGACGTGGCCCGCCCACGGCGCCATCTTTCCATTCCCGTCCGCCGGGCCGGTCTGAATCAATTCCAGCGCCGGCCCTTCGTCCTCGCTGCCGTAGCCCAGGTAAAACGTGCGCATCTTTTTCTCCGGCTCCTCGCGGATGCGCATGACGTCCATGCCGAACAGCCGGGTGTAAAAATCGACCGTCCGGTCCATGTCGGCGACCGGCAGCATGGTGTGGCGGATGTGAAGCTTGACTCCGTCGGCGCTCATCGTCGGTCTCCCCGGCCTGCCGCTTTTACGTCTAGGTTCTTTGCCCGGCCTGTTTTCGGTCCGTGTCCTGGACCCGGAGGCATTGGTCGTTGGCGCAAATCCACAGTCTCCCGGTCAGCCGGTCGAGCCGGTAAATCGCCGCGACTTCGTCGTCCGCCACCGAGATGACGTCGTAGCGCGCGGCCAGGGCGTGAAAGGCGATCGCCAGCGCCAATAACACGAGCCCGAGCAGTATCCTGTTTTCCATGCAGCCGCCCTCCGTTGTGTGCTTTTCGAGCCGCGCTCTCGACGCCGGCTCAAAATAGCCTTACGAAGGACGTTAATGCAATAGAAGCGCCGCCCGAGGGCCGAAAAATAATCGCGGTTGCGGGGATGGTGAGCGGGGCGCCGGGCAAACCGGAGAGAAGCGGTCGTTCCCTTCAGACTAGTGCTCGGTTTTCGCCGTGCTTTTGGAATGGTTCAAGAGGTCCGCGACCATAAAGGCCACCACCCGGTAGAGCTCTTTCTCGTCGTGAACGAAATGGCCGGTCTCGTCGGTGAGCGCCACGATGAGCTCGCCCAGGGTGCTCCGATCCATCTTCTGGCCGATCATTGAGGTTGTCTTCATCGTTCTATCTCCCGTAAAACCACCATAAACGGCCCGGCCGGACCTGACCATCCGGTAAACTACCGAGTTTAACTGGGGGAGATACCCTAGGGAAGTATCGGGCGCTAGGGTGAATGGATGAATTTTGGATTACCGCGGGTTATTTGATGATTTTGTCGGCTTTGTTCAACACCGTCGAAGGGACCGTGAGGCCGATCTGCTCCGCCGCCTTGACGTTGACGACGAACTGCGACTTGATCGGCTCGACCAGCGGCAGGTCGGCGGGCTTGCTGCCTCGGAGAATCTGGTCCACGTACCAGGCCGATTGCCGGTTCAAATCGTTCAGGCTCGGGCCGTAGCTCATCAGGCCGCCGGCCTCGACGAAATCGGTCCGATCGTACATGACCGGCAATTTTTGCTTCGTCGCCAGCTCGACGATCCGCGCCGGATAGCTGTGGAACAGGGCGTCGGGCATCAGCACGAGCGCGTCGGCGCGCGCCTTGGCCGCCGAGCCGAACGCGGCGTCGAACTCGCCGGGACTCTTCGCCGATACGGGCTGAAACGTCATGCCCGCCGCGCGCACGCTCAAATCGAAATCCTTGAGCCGCGCGTCGTAACCAGGCGTGGCGGAATTCCCCAGCGCCGCGATGCGCTGGGCCTTGGGCACGACGGCGCGCAAAAGCTCCAGCCGCTTGCCGAAAAAATCCGACGAGATCCTGGACACGCCGGTGACGTTGCCGCCGGGATTGGAAAAGCTCCGCACCAGGCCGGCCTCGGCGAGGCCGCCGGCGCCGGTGATGACGATCGGGATCGTGCCGGTCGCCTGCTTGGCGGCCGCCGCCACCCGCGTGCCGCCGGCCACGATGATGTCCACCTTGGCGTGGACCAGCTCGGCGGCGAGGTCGGGCAGGCGCTCCACCTTGCCCTCGGCGTAGCGGTATTCGAAGTGGACGTTTTTCCCTTCTTCGTAGCCGAGCTCGCGGAGCCCGTGCTTGAGCGCCTCGTCGCGCGAGGCATTCAACGCCGGCGAGCTGGAGACGAGCACGCCGATCTTCCAGACCTTATCAGACTTGGCCGGCTGCTGCGCCGCCGCCGCCTGGCCGGCGCAGGCGAGAACGATCAGCATTGCGATGAAAAAACGGATGGCTTTCATGGATTCTCCCTTGAGCCGGCGCTGTTGAACTCTTTCTTTTGCCTTTTGCCTTTTTATTTTCTTTTAGGCTGCGTGCGCGGCGAAAGTGGCCGAGTCCTCGTTGGTGATCTGCAGGCGGAAGCCGCTCGGCTCCTTGAAATAGGTCCCGAGCTGCTCGGGGCGGCGCCCTTCGCGCTCGCCGTGATCGTCCCGCTCGTCGATGCCGGCCTGGCGCAGCCGGGCCACGATCGCATGAAAGTCCTCGTCGGTGACGTTGAAGGCGTAGTGCCGGCCGCGATACGCCGTCCGGGTCACCGGGGAAAGCTCGGCGACCTCGTGCAGCACGATGCTCTGGCGCGACGGCACGCCCATGACCGCCAGGCCGTGGTCGCGCTCGAGCAGGCTGAACTTCAGGATCTCGGTGTAAAAGCGGACGCTCGCCGCCAGGTCGAGCGTGTCGAAATGGAGGTGGTCGAGGCGCGTCGGCCCTTCGCTCCCGCCGCGGAGAAGCTCCAGCAGGTTGCCCTCGGAGTCGGCGAAGACGACGCCCTCGTCGGCGCCGCAGCCGGTGGCGATGCCTTTCTTCTCGATCGTTTTCTTGAGCGGGCTCGCGGCGCGGATTTTCTCCGCCATGTTCTCGAACTCGCCCGCCGGGGCGACGAAGCCGTAGCGCGGAAAGCCGTCCGGCGTTTCCGGTTGGGGGAGCGCCGCCTTGCTCTGGGAGAAAAGCCCGACGTGGTTTTGCCCGACCTTGATGAACAGGCGCGTGACGCTCGGGTCCGCCATCCGCTTGAGCAGCCTTCCGCCCATGACGTCGAGGTAAAACTTTTCCGCCCGCTCGGGGTCCATGACGGGAAGCACGAAATGATCCATGTGATGGACCAATCCGGCGGCGCCGTTCGCGCTGTTCGCGCTGGGAGATGGATCCATGGGAGCTCCTCCTTGCTTCAGCTTCGGGCCTCTCCGGAGAGAGGCGCTCGGGGAAAAAGCGTCATCCTGGCGGCGGGAAGCCGGACGAAAACCCGGCCTCTAAGCGCATCACTATCCGACATCGTGCGCGCAAGCAAGAGCTTGCCCCCGACGTCGACCTCGTAGACCAGCTCGCCGCCGAGAAAGGCCGCCGAGCGGACCTCGCCCGCAAACTCGTTGATTTCATGGGCGCGCGCGGCCCCGAGCCGGATGTCCTCGGGCCGGATGCCGATCACGACGCGCCCGGAAAGCGGCGCGTGCGAA
>DASWFA010000714.1:0-1842 GCA_036394475.1 Binatia bacterium | reverse complement strand
GCTGAAAAAAGAGCTGGAGCAAAAAGGGCGGAGCCTGAGCGTCGTCGGGCTCCCCGCCGGGCCGGCCCATCTCGCCGGCCTGGCCGGCCTGACCGGCCATCTCCTGTGAGGAACAACGGCATGGCGAAGACAGGCAAACGCGCGCCGGCCGCGGCCCGGCCGTGGGCTTGGACGACGGCGCTGGCGGCGGGGACGATGCTGGCGGCGCTCGCGCCGCGGCCGGCGGCGGTTTTGATGTTTCCGCTTTTCGCGGCGCTGGCGCTCGCCGGCTGGATCGAGTGCCGCCGCGCGGCGCGCCTCGCCCTCGAGACCGCCGGGCTTAAGAATCTGCTGGCGCCCTACGTCCCGGCGCTGCCCGGGCTCGTCGCGCTGCTCGAGGAAGCCGCCAGCCAGATGGAGGGCGCGGTGCTTGAGGCGTGCGACGGGTTCGACGGCATCGGCGCGCGGGCGCGCGCGGCGGCCGGCGCCGGGGGGCAGGATTTGGAGCGGGAGATTTTGCGGGTCGTCGTGGCGCTCCAGTTCCAGGACATCGTCAACCAGCGCATCACGCATGCGATCGAGACGCTGAAGGAGCTCGGCGAGGACCTGGCCGCGTGCCTGGGAGAGATGCCGCCCGGCGGCAAGCCGGGCGGCGAGCGGGCGCCGGCCCTCGAGCGGGCTTCGGCGTTCGAGGCCAAGCGCCGGGCCCTGTCGGGGCACCGCCTGCCGGCCAAAGGGCGCGCGCAAAAAGATTCCAACGACAACGATATCGAGATCTTTTCACCGGAGGTAGGTCCATGAGCAAAACCGCCCTGATTGTGGACGATTCCACGACCATGCGACGCATGGTCGGTCTGACGCTGCGCGAAGCGGGCTTTACCGTGCTCGAAGGCGGCAACGGGCAGGAAGGTCTCGATCGGCTGGCCGCCGCCGCGGTCGACATCATCGTCACCGACGTGCACATGCCGCTCATGGACGGCCTCACCATGGTCCGGGCCGTGCGGCAGCGCGCCGATCACCGCTTCACGCCGATTCTCATTCTCAGCACCGAAAAAAGCGACGAGATGAAGCGCTCGGGCAAGGAAGCGGGCGCCAGCGGCTGGATCGTCAAGCCCTTCAACCCGCGCCAGCTCCACGAAGTGGTTTGCCGCCTGCTCCGTCTGCCCTACGACGCGCCCGGAGAGCCGCGAGCGTTATGAATTTAGACCCCGTCCTGGAGGGCTTTCTCGAAGAAGCCGGAGAGCTCTTGACCGACTTCGAGGCGGCGCTCCTCGAGCTCGAGGGCGATCCGACCAACCTCGAGACCCTCAACCGCATTTTCCGCTGCGCCCATACCCTCAAGGGCAACAGCGGCATGCTGGGCATGGACGCCGTGGCCGGCTTCACGCACGTCCTCGAAGACCTGCTCGACCGGCTGCGCCGGCGCGAGATCGGCCTCAGCCCGCCGCTGATGGACATGCTGCTCAAATCGCTCGACGCGCTGAAGGAGCTTCTGGCCGACGCCAGGGCGGGGAAGTTCATCGACCGCGCCTGGCACGAACAGCTCCTGCAAGAGATCCAGTCTTTTTCCGGCGCGGCGCCCGCGGCGCTCGAGAGCGCGCCCGCGCCGGCGTCCGAGACGGCCGAGACGCTCTACGAAATCTATTTCGCGCCGCCGCTCGAATTGATGCGCCGCGGCCTCGATCCGCTCCAGTTCCTGCAAGCGCTCGCCGAGAAGGGCCGGCTGCTTCAGGTGACGCCCGATCTGGGCCAGCTGCCGCCGCTCGGCGCGATGGAAGTGGAGCGCTGCTATCTCCGCTGGACGATCTGGCTGTCGAGCGGCCGCCCCAAAGGCGAGCTCGAAGCCTGCTTCGATTTTTTGGG
>DASWFA010000713.1:0-4417 GCA_036394475.1 Binatia bacterium | reverse complement strand
TTGCAGCCCGAAGTCCGGATAAACACGGACGGCGCGCCGGCGAGCCTCCCTTCGCCCTGGATCGAGTGGAAAATCTCCGCCACGCGCATGGGACAAGCTTATCAAAGCCCCGGCGGAGAATCGAACCGCGCCCCCTCGCCTTGACTCGGGAGCGGCCCGGAGATACAAGTAAAAGGTTGTTTCATGAAGCCGGATAAGGAAGCTGTACTGGCCGAGGAATTAAAGCTCAAGCGGCTCCGGTATTTTATGGATTTCACCGCGGCGCTGCTCCGCCAGAGCGACCTCGATCTCGACCAGGCCCGGAAGCTCGTCGCCGACGCCAGGGACAAGGCTCTGGAGCTTTTCCCCGACAAGGGCGAGACCTTCGATCTGATCTACGGCCCGCGCTTCCGCCGCATCCTGGCCGAGAGATACCGCCTGCAATAGACCCATGAATCCCAACTCGATTCGCATCCGGGGCGCCAAGCAGAACAATCTCAAAAACATCGATATCGATATCCCGCTGAACGCGCTCACCGTGGTCACCGGGGTCAGCGGCTCGGGAAAATCGACCCTCGCCTTCGATATTCTGTACGCCGAGGGGCAGCGCCGCTACGTCGAGAGCTTCTCCGCCTATGCGCGCCAGTTCCTCGACCGCATGGACAAGCCCGACGTCGAGTCGATCGAGGGCATCCCGCCGACCATCGCGATCGACCAGCGCCGGCCGGTCAAGACTTCGCGCTCGACCGTCGGGACGATGACCGAGCTGCACGATCATTTCAAGCTCCTGTTCGCCAAGGTCTCGGTGCTCTATTGCCAAGGCTGCGGCCGGGCGGTGGAGCGCGACACGGCGCAGACGATCTTCAAGAAGCTCGGCGCCCTCGCCGACGGCGCGCCGCTGATCGTGGCTTTTCCCTTCGCCGTCTCGGGCGCGCTGCCGTGGAGCGAGATCAAGGCCGGCCTGCAGAGCGCCGGCTTCCACCGGCTTATTGACGAGGGGAGCCTGCGCGACCTGGAGGAGATCGACGGCCCGCCCGCCGGCAAGGCGACCGTCGAGGTCGTCGTCGACCGCTTGATGTATCGCGCACAGGCGAAAAAAAGAATCACCGGCTCGCTCGAGCAGGCGCTCGAGTTCGGCAGGGGGAAGGTGAACCTGCACTATCCGGAGGAGAACGGGCGGGGGGAGCCTTTCAGCAGCCATTTTCACTGCCCGCACTGCGATCTCTCGTACCACGAGCCGGCGCCGAACCTGTTCTCGTTCAACAGCCCGCTCGGCGCCTGCGAGACCTGCCGCGGCTTCGGCCGGGTCATCGACATCGATCTCGATCTGATCATCCCCGACACCTCGAAGTCGCTCGCCGACGGCGCGATCAAGCCGTGGCGCACCAAGCAGCGCCGGATGACCCGGCTGATGGAATTCTGCGAGCGCAAGCGCATCCCGGCGAAGAAGCCCTACCGCGAGCTGACCGAAAAACAGCAAAAGCTCGTCGTCGACGGCGACGGCAAGTTCAAGGGCATCCGCGGCTGGTTCCACCGCCTGGAGCGAAAGAGCTACCGGATGCACGTGCGGGTTTTTCTCTCGCGCTACCGCGCCTATCTCCTCTGCCCGGAGTGCAAGGGCTCGCGGCTCAAGCCCGACGCGCTCAACTTCCGCGTCGAGGGGAAAACCGTCTTCGAGATCAACTCGATGAGCGTCAGCGAGGCGCACCGCTTTTTCGAGAGCCTCCATCTCAGCACCCAGACAGACCCGGTCGCGAGCATGATCCTCGACGAGATCCGCCGCCGGCTCAAATATCTGATGGGCGTCGGGCTCGAGTATCTGACGCTCGACCGCCAGTCGCGCACGCTCTCCGGCGGCGAGCTGGAGCGGGTCGATCTCACCACCGCGATCGGCTCGTCGCTGGTGAACACGCTCTACGTGCTCGACGAGCCCTCGATCGGGCTCCACCCGCGGGACAGCCACCGCCTGGTCGAGATCCTCCACGATCTGCGCGCCAATCATAATACCGTGGTCGTGGTCGAGCACGACCCGGAGATCATCAAGGAGAGCGACTACATCATCGATCTCGGGCCCAAGGCGGGCGAGCACGGCGGCGAGGTGATCTTCGCCGGCCCCTACCGCGACCTGCTCGACGACCGGAAGTCGCTCACCGGCGCCTACCTGTCGCAGCGGCGGACGATCCCGTTCCCCGCGCGCCGGCGCCGGCCGATCCCGCAGCGGACGATCCGGATTTTCGGCGCGGAGGCGAACAATCTGAGAAACGTCGACGTGGAAATCCCCCTCGGGCTGTTCGTCTGCATCACGGGCGTCTCCGGCTCGGGCAAATCGACCCTGGTCGACGAGGTCATCCACAAGAATCTGCGCAAGCTCAAGGACTCCCCCGGCGCGACGGTGACGCATTGCGCGCGGCTGGAGGGGTCGGACAAGATCTCCGACGTCATCCTGGTCGATCAATCGCCGGTCGGGACCACGCCGCGCTCCAACCCCGCGACCTACATGAAGGTGTTCGACCAGGTCCGCAAGCTCTTCGCCGCCGCCGATCTCTCGCGCCTGCGGGGCTACACGCCGTCGACTTTTTCCTTCAACGTCGAGGGCGGGCGGTGCGAGACCTGCCGCGGCGAAGGCTACGAAAAAGTCGAGATGCAGTTTCTCTCCGACGTCTACACCTCCTGTCCCGAGTGCCAGGGGAGCCGCTTCCGCCAGGAGATATTGGAAGTGACCTACCGCGGCCGCAGCATTCGCGGCGTGCTCGACCTCACGGTCACCGAGGCGATCGAGTTTTTTAAAGACACGCCGGAGATCGAGTCCGGGCTCCGCCCGCTCGGCGCGGTCGGCCTGGACTACGTCCGGCTGGGACAGCCGCTGACGACGCTCTCGGGCGGCGAATCGCAGCGCTTGAAGCTCGCCGCCCACATGGCCCGGGCGCGGAAGTCCGGCACGCTGTTCATCTTCGACGAGCCGACCACCGGGCTCCACTTTCACGACATCGAGAAGCTGCTCTGGTCGTTCAACGAGCTGACCGACCAGGGCCATTCGATCGTCGTCATCGAGCACAACATGGACGTGGTCAAATGCGCCGACCACATCATCGACCTGGGGCCGGAGGGCGGCGACGCCGGCGGCGAGATCATCGCGGTCGGCACGCCGGAGGAGATCGCGCGCAACGACCGCTCGCACACCGGGCGCTATCTCAAGCCCTATTTGAAAAAAGACGGCGCCTCGCCCTTCGCCCCGGTGCTGGAAAAGAGCCCGGCCGCTCCACCGGCCGACGGCGCGGGCAACGCGATTCAAATCGTCGGCGCCAAGGAGCACAACTTAAAAAACATCTCGCTCGATATTCCGCGCGACCGCTTCGTAGTCATCACCGGCCTCAGCGGCTCGGGGAAATCGTCGCTGGCGTTCGACATCATCTACGCCGAAGGCCAGCGGCGCTACATCGACAGCCTCTCCGCCTACGCGCGCCAGTTTTTGAACATCATGGACCGCCCCAACGTGGACCTGCTCTCGGGCATTCCGCCCACGGTGGCGATCGAGCAGCGGCTCAGCCAGGGCGGCAAAAATTCGACCGTCGCGACCGTGACGGAGATTTATCATTATTTGCGGCTTTTATATTCGAAGCTGGGCGAGCAGCACTGCGTGCAGTGCGAGCGGCCGATCCGCTCGCTCACCAAGAGCCAGATCCTCGACCGCATCTCGCGCGTCCACCGGGGGAAGGAAGTCGCCGTTTTGAGCCCGATCGTGCGCGGACGCAAGGGCTTTCACAAAGAGGTCATCACCGGCGCGCTCCGGCTGGGCTACAAGAAGGGGCGCATCGACGGCCACGTGGTCGACCTGCGCTCGCCCAAGCTGGCCGCCGGCCTGGAGCGCTACCGCGAGCACGACATCGACGTCGTGATCGGCCAGGCAAAGGCGGGCGGGCGCGAGGTCGAGGCGATGGTCGAGCAGGGGCTCCGCCTCGGCAACGGCGTGGTGCACCTCATCACCCGCTCCGGCGAGCATATCTATAATCAGCGTCTGTTCTGCCTCCATTGCAGCATCGGCTACGAGCCGCTCGACCCGCGGCTGTTTTCCTTCAACAGCCGCCAGGGCGCCTGCGCCGAGTGCTCCGGCATGGGCTTCAGCCTGGAGTTCGATCCGAGTCTGATCATCGGCGACCCGCGCCGGCCGCTGGCCGACATCGTCTCCTCCTGGTCGTCCGGCTCGACCAACGGCGCCGGCGACGTCAAGCGGCGGGTCGACGCGCTGCTGCGCGAGCTCAAAAAATCCCGCGTGAAAATGGATACGCCGTTTTCCCGCCTGAGCAAAAAAAACCGCGACGCGGTCGTGCACGGGAACGGCAGCGGCTTCGCCGGCATCATGCCCTATTTCAGCTCGCTCTGGGACGGCTCGGAGAACGGCCTCGCCGAGTGGCTGTCGGAGTTCATGTCCGAAACCGCC
>DASWFA010000712.1:0-10311 GCA_036394475.1 Binatia bacterium | reverse complement strand
CCGGCGCCAGGTCGACGCGCCGGTTGATGTACGGGTCGGGATAGCCGAACTGCTGCCCGGGAAACCCCACCAGGCGCCAGCCGGCGAGGCCGCGATTGCCGCCGTAGCGCGGCTCGCAGAAGACCCCTTCCAGGATATGGCAGCGCACGGTCTCGAAAAAATCCGCGGCCTGTTGGAACCGCGCCCGCCCGGCTTCGAAATCCGCCAGGACCGCGTCCTTCTCCGCGTCGCCGAGAGCGATGAATCTTCCGCCGAATTTTTCCCGGGCGTGGGCGTCGAGCGCGCGGAGTCCTTTGCGATAGTCGGGCAGCAGCGCCGCATAGTCGCCGGCCAGCCCGGCGGCGATATAATCCAGCGCCCCCGCCTCCAGGGCGCCCGGCGAGTCCGTGGCGGGAAAAATCCGCTCCGCCACGGCGGCCAGAAGGCGCGCCTGATTGGGAGTTAAAGCGGACGGCGAAGATGGGGTGCCGGACTTCATCGCTGCGGTTGTCGTTCTCCTCTGCGCCGACCATACAATGTTCTTTGGAGGCGGCGCAAACCTGCGCGGCCGCGCGGCGGCTTTTCCTTCGCGGGCCGTTGTCCCGCCGCGCCCGGCGTATGCTATGCTGCGGGAATGGAGAGCGAACCGGCGGCGTGGTCGGCGGAGGAGCGGCGCCGCTTTCTCGGCGAGCTCAGGCCCTATCTGCTCGCCAGCGTTCTGCTGCTCGCCGTCGGGGCCGCCGGCGGGCTCGCCACCGCCGCATACGCGCCGGAATTTTCGCTCGCGCGTCGCGAAGCGCTGGGCGAGTTCGCCAGGGCGTTTCTCGGGCTTTCCAAGCCCTACCTGGCGCTGGCGATTTTTCTCAACAACGCGCTGAAAACCCTGCTCGCCGTCGTCGCGGGAGTCCTCGCCGGGGTTCTGCCGTTCGTCCTCCTGCTGATCAACGGCTACGTCCTCGGCATCGTCTTTCATGCCACGGTCGAGTCCAAGGGACTTTTGTCCTTCGTCCTCGCCATCGCGCCGCACGGCATCCTGGAGCTGCCGGCGGTGCTGCTGGGCGCCAGCATCGGCCTCATGCTCGGGGTGCGCGCGCTCCGGCGGCTGTTCGGCAAAAAAGATACGGGGCTCGTCCGCGACCTCGGACGCGGCCTGAGGTTTTACATCGTCGTCATCGTGCCGATGCTGGTCGTCGCCGCATTGATCGAGGCGTTCGTCACCACGTCGGTGGCCGTGAAGTCGCGGCTACTCGACGAAGCCCCGCAGGCTTCGCGGTATGATCTGAATCGGCACGGCGAATGAGTTTTTGAACTTCTCAGCGGTCATGCCCAGATCCCGGATGCCCCGGCGGTATTTTTTCAAGTAATCCTCGACCCTCTTCCGGGAGGGCTCCCGCTCGAGAATATGCGCGTCGCCGACGATCACGGCGACGTCGCCGCCCTCCCGGTCGGTGTTGAAGTTGAGCGCGACCCTCGGGTTGTGGAAGATATGGCGCAGCTTGGCCTTGCTTTTTTGGCTGAAGATCAATACGGTTCGGCCGTCCCAGTGAAACCACACCGGCCTCGGCCAGGGCGCGTCGTCGCCCGTCGAATCGACGGTCGTGAGCCAGATGATCCGCTCTTTCCTCAAACGGATACTGACGTGCCGACCGAACCGCGTGCGGAAGCTGAGCATGGCGGCGACCTCCCTTGGTGCTCTCTGTGGCTTCCAATAAATCTAACGTTCGCGCTCGATATGGCAACAAGTTTCTACCTGAATCGTGTTAAGCGCCGGCCCGAAACTCGAAAACGGCTTGTCGAAAACATCGAATGACATCTCGGAACCCGAACCTTGTTGAAGCGTAATTCGCTCGCCCGCGGGCTCGCCGTCCTCTACGGCAGCACTTTTCTCGCCGGCATGTGGTCGATGATCATCCCGACCGTGCCGCTGCTGACGGTATATTTCGGCATCTCCGCGGGCGCCGCCGCGCAGATCGTCACGGCGCTCGCCTTCGGCAGGTTTGTCGGCATGCCGTTGAGCGGCGTCGTGCTCGACCGCTTCGGCACGCGCGCCGCGCTGCTCTCAGGCCCGGCGCTGGGCGCTTCGGCGGCGCTGTTGGCCGCCGTCGTGCCGTCGTTTGGGGCGATGCTCGCGCTGGTCGCGGCGATCGGAATGGGCGACAGCCTGTGGACGTTCGGCCGCGAGATCGCCGGCATCGACCTCGCCCGCCAGGACCAGCGCGGCCGGGTGCTCAGCGGCTTTCACGGCGTCAACAACATCGGCCTCGCCCTGGGCCCGCTGGCCGGCGGCGCGCTCGCCCAGGCGGTGGGGTTCCGCGCGGTCTTCGTGGCCTACGCGGCCTGCGCCGCCGCGGCGACGGCGCTGAACTTCGCGGAGGGACCCGCGCCCGAAACCCGCGCGCCGAGGGCGAAGACCGTCCGCGCCGCAGGCTTTGCCGCGGCCGCTCAATGGCTGCACGGGCTCACGGATCTCTTCCGGCAGATCGATCCGCACTTGCGCGCGACCTACCTGGTGATCGTTTTCGCCACGCTCACGAGCTTCGTCCACCGGGTGACGGTCCAGAGCATGCTGCCGCTCTACGCGAGCTCCGACCTGCACATGACGCCGATCGAAGTGGGCTGGCTGTTCAGCATCATGGGCGTCTTCGTTTTCGCCATGATTTTTCCCGCCGGGTTCGTGATCGACAAGGTGGGCCGAAAATGGGCGACCGTTCCCAGCACCGGCATTCCAGCGCTGGTGTTTTTGTTGATTCCGTTTTCCGAGAGCTTCATCCAGCTGGCGGTGCTGATGGCGCTCATGGGCGTGGCGAACGGCCTCTCGCTCGGCTCGCTGGCGACCTCGACCTACGACGTGGTGCCCGCCGCCGCGCGCGGGCGCCTGCAGGCGCTGCGCCGCACCATGGCCGAGACCGGCGCCGTCGCAGCGCCTCTCCTCGGCGGCTTTTTGGCCGATCGGTTCAACCCCGGCGTGCCGTTCCTGGCCTACGCGCCGCTGCTCGTGCTGTCGGCGGTCTTGCTCGCCATCGTGGGACGGGAGACGCTGAGAGCTTAGCCGCGCGGCCGGGCCCGCGCGCCCTCTCGGCCGGCGGGCTTGCAGAAATAGGCCATCAGCAGCGCGCCCGCCAAGGCCGCGGCGGCCGCGTCCCAGCGGAGAAAGACGGCGCCCGGAAACCGTCGGAGCGCGAGCCGGCCCGCGCCCTGCGACATGACGACGAGACACAGGGCGAAGAGCTGGAGATCGTAGGAATAGTCCGAAAACGGTTTTTTGGTCTTGAGCTTCCAGAAAGTTCCCACCAGCATTTGAAACGCGAACAGCGCCGCGGCCAGCTCGGCGAATAGACCGAGCAGGACCGCTAGGCCGCCGACAAACTCCACCGCGGCGATCAGCGTGCCCCAGAGCATTCCGGGCCGGAAGCCCATCTGCTCGAAGTCGGCCGCGTTCGCGCGGAGATCGCGCGCCTTCGGCCAGCCGTAATAGACCATGACCGCGGCCAGAACGAGCCGGGCGAGGAGCAATATCCAATCGAAGGGTATAGCCATCCGCCGCCCGGCTCACTCGACGTAGCCGCGCATCGACAGCGGCGTGACCAGGATCGGGACCGAGTACGACTCGGTGAAATCGATGACGGTCATTCCCAGGTCTTTGATCCCCGCGCGATATTTCTTGAGATACTCCTCGACCCTGACCGGATCCGGCGGATGGTCGAGCACCTGCGCCCGACCGGAAAAGACGGCGACGTCGCCGCCGTCCTCGTCGCTGTTGAAGTTGAGCGAGACTTTGGGGTTCGCGCCGATGTGCCTGAGCTTGGCCTTGCCGCGCTGGCTGAAGATCAGGAAGTCTTCGCCGCCCCAATGGAACCATACCGGCCTCGGCTGGGGGGCGCTCTCGGCGTCCACCGTGGTGAGCCAGATGACCTTCTCCGCCGCGAGACGGCGCTTGACGTGCCGGCCGAATTTTGTGGTGAAGTCGAGCATGGGGACCTTCCTTTTTGCACCTGGACGAAGCCGCCGGGCCCGATTAATTTAACCACGGCGAAACGGCGTGGATGCGCAAAATCCGGCGCGATTTCCCGGAGGCGTGTAAACCGTTTTAGATTCGCGGCGATTTGGTTTATCATAGACGGACGCTGTTTGGGGCCGCCGTTATGGAATATAGAACCGACGATCTTCGGATCAAGGAAATCAAGGAATTGCTGACGCCGGAAAAACTCCTCGGCGAGTTTCCCATCGGCGACAGGGCGGCCGAGACGGTCTACGAGACGCGCCAGGCGATCCACCGCATCCTGCACGGCGCGGACGACCGCCTGCTGGTCGTCATGGGGCCGTGCTCGATTCACGACGTCAAAGCGGCCCAGGAGTACGCCGGCAAGCTGAAGGAGGCCAAAGACAGACTGGCCGCCGACCTCGTGGTGGTGATGCGCGTCTATTTCGAGAAGCCGCGCACGACCGTGGGATGGAAAGGGCTCATCAACGACCCCAACCTCGACGGGAGCTTTCAGATCAACGACGGCCTCAGGACGGCGCGCCGCCTGCTGCTCGATTTGAACGGCATGGGCATGCCGGCGGCGAGCGAGTTTCTCGATATGATCACGCCGCAGTATATCGCCGACCTGGTCTCATGGGGCGCGGTCGGCGCGCGCACGACCGAGAGCCAGGTGCACCGCGAGCTCGCCTCGGGGCTCTCCTGCCCGGTCGGGTTTAAAAACGGCACCGACGGCAACGTCCGCATCGCCGTCGACGCGATCCGCGCCGCCCACGCGCCGCACCATTTCCTGTCGGTGACCAAGGCGGGGCGCTCGGCGATCGTGTCGACGCTCGGCAACGAAGACTGCCACGTCATTCTCCGCGGCGGCAGGCAGCCGAACCACGACGCCGTCAGCGTCGCCGACGCGGCCAAGACGCTGGCCGAAGCCGGCGTTCCGGCGCGCATCATGATCGATTTCAGCCACGGCAACAGCGCCAAGGACGCGCAGAAGCAGATGGACGTGGGCGACGAAGTCGCCGCGCAGGTCGGCGGCGGCGACGGCCGCATCTTCGGCGTCATGGTCGAGAGCCACCTGAAAGCCGGACGGCAGGACCACGTGCCCGGCAAGGAGCTGGTCTACGGCATGAGCATCACGGACGCGTGTCTCGGATGGGAAGACAGCAGGAAGCTTTTGGATGTGCTGGCGGACGGGGTGAGGAGGAGACGACTAAAAGAAGCGGCGGACGGGGATGGGGAGTAAGTCTTTTAAACTGTCCTAGTTTTACGTAACTTCCATTTAGACACAAAAGCATGGATCACCAGCAGCAGACCGATAGATAGCATCACTACCGGCGAGGTAAGAATCAAAACGATGGGCCATACATTCGAGTCTCGGTAAAAGGCATAAACTGTTACAGCTAGCACGCAGCCCATCACAGCCAGCGGTACGAGAGCCAAAAAGAGCCAAAATCCACGCATCCATCGAATCGCTAAAAACTGAAGTAGCGGGTAAACGAGGATAACGGCCGGAATTAAAACCTCGATAAGCTCCTCCATTTCCCCTACTCAGTTCTCCCAGTCAGGTCTTATCAATCTAAAATCTCACTCCTCCCTCATCATCCCCAACCCCACGCCCCAGCACAGCCACGCGATCAGCGCGGCGACGACGGCGATGAGCGGAAAGAGAACCGCCGCCGTCACGACCGTAATATAGGAGAAAAGGCCGAGCGCGATGTCCATGCCCTGGTTGAGCGGTCCCTGGTCGCCGAACACCGCGGCGATGTAGATCAGCCGCGCGCCGTGGTAGCCGAAGAACAGCGCGACGGCGGTGGCGCTAAAGGCGATAATGAAGAGCAGATAACCGAACGCGCGGGAACGCATCGCTTCCTCCTATCGAAGCCGCTCCGCTAAAGGCCTCGCGATGAATAATTCAACTGGCGCCTGGCCGCCTGCCAAAGGAGCCAGGCGACCGCCGCCGCGATCAGCGCGAACAGCGGAAAAAGAAATGCGATGACGAGAATCGCCAGGCCCCCGCCGAGAGCGGCCGCGACGCGGATGATCACGGCGGGCATGATCGGGGAAAGAATCCGCTCGAAACCGCCCAAGTCGGCGGTGGAATAATCCGGCTGAAACGTCATCGCGACATAGACGGCGCGCGCCCCGAGAAAGGCGAAGACGATCGCGACCAGCGCAGCGACCTGGGCGATCAATTGGAGCATGCGCCCGAGCGCGCGGGAATTGCGCCCGGCTGAAGTATCGGGATCGGTCACCGGAGATACCTATCTCAGCGCCTTCTTGAGCAGCTTGATCGCGCTGTCCGCCTCGCCCGCGCCGTCGAAGGCGAGATAGGTCACGCTCCTCCGCCCGAGCGCCGCGCCGGAGACGCCGCGCAGGTTGATGCCTCCGTCCGCCAGCGCGCGCGTCATCTTCAGCCCCAGCCCCGCCCGGTCCGGACCTTCGACGCGCACGGAAGAGAGGCTTTTGGTCGGGCTGAAGCCGGCTTCGCTCGCGGCGCGGCTTTGCCTGGCCCCCTTCACCGGCGTCAGGAAAACGACCCCGGTGCCCGGCTTGTCGGGCTGGCGCCGGGCGATGATGAACTCGATGCTCGCGCCGGCGTTCGCCAGGGCCTCCAGTTTATCCGCCAGCCCCCCGGGACGGTCGTCGATCTCCGCCGCCCACACGTCTACCTTCTTGATCGAGTACGCCATGGCCGCACCTCCTTGATATAATCCTGAATATAATCCTGTCACTGTTTTGCGTGCACCGCCAGCCAGACCGTCTCCGGGCCGGTTTGACGGACTCGATGTTTGACGTGGCCCGGGATCGTGACGTAGTCGCCCGCTTTCAATTCGACCGGCGCGCCGCCGTCCAGCTCCAGGACGGCGCCGCCGCGCAGGACGATCACCCACTCGTCTTCGGCTTGATCGTACCAGAAATCGGGCGGGCTGCTATGGGAGTTGGAAACGATGCGCTCGATCTTGACGGCGGGGTTTTCGAACAGCGTAAGAAATCTTTCCCCACCTCCGGCAGCCGCCGTGCCGGCGAAGATGTTTTTCACCGGGAGCGCCGTCATCGAATCAGCCCCAGAGCGCCAGGATGGCGCCCATGGCGAGAAGCGAAAGCAAAAGATAGCCGTTTTGCAGTAGGAACAGGGCGAAGGGCTTTCTCTGATAGGTCACGACCCCGATCGTGACCACGGCCACGAAGCCGAGCCAGTTGAAGAAGCCGACCGCCATCCCCTGGAGCGCCGTCTCGGCGCCGGCGTAGCGGACCGCGTGCAGCAGGACGAACGCCATGATGAGGCTGCCGGCGAGCTCCACCGCCAGCGCGCGGGCCATCCCCTCTTTCATCTCTTTTTCCGTGACCCCCGACGCTCTGTGCCAGCGGTCGAGGAACAAGAGCGGCGAATACCACAGCGCGCCGAGCGCCATCTTCGCGCCGGCGGCGGCGAGAACAGGGAGGAAAGAAAGCGGTATCTCGCGCATGGGCCTTCTCCTTTCGGATCGGCTACAAACCGAGGGCGCGGAGATCCAGCCGGCCGTTTTGAACCGGCGGGCACCAGAAATAGCCGCCCGAGACGGGCCGGGTGAATTTGAACAGCGCATCCGTGACGCCGTCCTCGGCGCCGGCCATTCGTTTGAGCTGCGCCTCGAAAGCGTCGAGCGACTTGCCGAAGGCGACAAAGACCAGGCCTCCGCGGGCGCCCTCGGCCCAGGGCATCGAGCGCCGGAGGACGAAGGCCTCGGGCGAGAACGTCTCCTGCGCCGTGCGCTTCACGTGCGACGACGCGGGCGCGTCGGCCAGCTCTTCGTTGTCGCTCTTCCGGCGCCCGATCGAGTTATCCTGATCGCCCGGGGACATGGCGTCGAACCGGTCGAAGTCGTGCACCCATTGCTGCACGGCGACGAAGCTCGACCCGTCCATGCCATCGCCGCGGCCCTGGACGATGCCCGCCTCGACCGCCTTCTTTCCCTTGGGGTTTTCCGTGCCGTCCTCGTAGCCGGTCAAATCGCGGCTGTCGCCGTATTGGAACGCGTCGATGACCGTGTCCAGGCGGAGCGCGGCGGCGAGCGCCCGGCCGACCGCTCTCGACCGGAGGAGCAATTCGCCCCGATCGTCGCCCCGGAGCCAGCACCACAAGTCCGCCGGCGTCGAAGGAACGCTGACACCGGGGCCGGCATAGGACGGGAACGGCCTCAATCCCTGGATGCGGCCGCCGAGGGCGAGCACGAGCGGCTCGCCGAAGCCGACGACCGTCTTGTCGCCGTCGGCGGTCGCGCAGAAAGACTTGACGGCCTTCCGCGCCGCCGCCACCTCCATAAGTGAAAACGTGAGATAGCAGGCCAGCTTCGAACAGGCCGCCAGAATGCCGGGCTGGGCTTGGCTCATGACACCCTCCTTGAGATCACACACCGCCCCCATTTTTACCCCGCCGGCCGGCGGCGCGCAAACAGCGGGAGACCGGAGCAGGCCGTCCATCGATGCGATGGACACCCGCGGGCGTGCCGGGAAAGGCGGCCGCGTGATAAACTAACCGGCATGGACTTTTCCGAGTTCGCCGCGCTCTGCTACGAGCTGGAGAAGACCCCGGGAAGGCTCGCCAAGGTCGCAGCGGCGGCGGACTATCTGAAGCGGCTCGCGCCGGACGAAGTTCGCGCCGGCATCGCCTTTCTCTCGGGGCGGCCGTTCCCGATTTCCGACCCGAGGACGCTCGAGGTCGGGCCGGGCGCCCTCGCCGAGGCCTATCGGATCCCGGCGGCGGAAAATTCCGCCGCGCCTCGCTTGTCGCTCCCGGAGGTCGCGGACGGCTTCGGCAAAATCGCCGCGGCGGCGGGCAAAGGCTCGCGCCGGGAGAAATTCGCCCGGCTGCGGGGGCTGATCGAGCGGGCCGGACCCGAAGAGCGGCCGATCCTCTTGCGCATCCTCCATAACGAGCTGCGCGTCGGAGTGCACGACGGCTTGATCCAGGAGGCGATCGCCCGGGCCGCCGGCGCCGACTTGAAGCTCGTCCGGCGCGCCGCGCTTTTTCTGTCCGACCTCGCGGAGGTGGCGGCGGTCGCGCTGGCGGAAGGCGCCGCCGGCCTCGAGCGCGTCGGCGTCAAGCTCTTCGTGCCCCTTTTACCCATGCTCTCCGAGCTGTCGGAGGACTTCGAGGAGGTTTTTAAAGCCCACGGCGGCGCGTCGGCGCTGGAATACAAATACGACGGCGCGAGAATCCAGATCCACAAGGACGGCGGGCGGGTGCGCATCTGGAGCCGCCGGCTCTCCGAGGTGACCGCGAGCATCCCGGAGATCGCCGCGATCGCCGGGAGCGATATCGCCGGCGATTCCTTCATCCTCGACGGCGAAGTGGTCGCGATCGGGAAGGACGGCCGCCCGTATCCGTTTCAAGAGCTGATGCGCCGCTTCCGGCGCGTTCACGGCGTCGAATCGGCGGCGAGCGAGATTCCCCTCTCGCTCAACCTCTTCGACTGCCTGTTTTATAACGGTCGTTCGCTCATAGACGAGGCCAATGAGGCCCGCTGGCAAAAGCTATGCGTGATCACGGGAGGCAAGCATCTCGCCCGGCGGAAGATCACGGGCGACAAAGCCGAGGCGGAAGCTTTTCTAACCGAATCCCTCGCCGCGGGGCACGAAGGGCTGATGGCCAAAGCGCCCGGCAGTCGCTACATGCCCGGCAACCGCGGCAAGCTCTGGTTCAAGATCAAGCCGGCGGAAACGGTCGACTGCGCGATCGTCGCCGCCGAGCGCGGCTCGGGCAGACGGCGCGGCTGGCTTTCCAATTATCATCTCGCGGTGGCCGACGGCGCCGGCGGCTTCGCGCCGGTGGGAAAAACGTTCAAGGGGTTGACCGATAAGGAATTCGTCGAGATGACGGCGCGCCTGAGAGAGCTGCAAGTGGAAGACGACGGCTACGCGGTGACCGTCCGGCCGGAGGTCGTAGTCGAGGTGGCGTATAACGAGATCCAGAAGAGCCCGCAGTACAGCTCGGGCTTTGCCTTGCGGTTCGCTCGCATCGCGAGAATCCGCGCGGACAGGGGGCCGAAACAGATCACGACGCTCGCCGAGCTACAATCGCTTTACGAAAGGCAATTCGTCGCCAAAAGCCGCAGGGAAAAATCCTGAGCAATTTCAGGGCAGCGGCTTCAAAACGATATCGAAGGCCCGCTTCAGCGCGCCGTAGGATTGCGGCTGTTCGATAACCAGCGACGCGCCCGCTTTCATTGCCGTCTCCCGGGTCTCCAGCCCGTCCGAATAATAGACGACGACCGGAATGTACAGCGCCTTGGGGTTCTGCTTGAGCCGGATCGTCAGCTCGATCCCGCTCATGTGCGGGAGCTCCACGTTTATCAGGATCAACTCGGGCTCCG
>DASWFA010000711.1:0-3448 GCA_036394475.1 Binatia bacterium | reverse complement strand
CACCGCAACGACCCGATCCTTCCCGTGGCGGTCGACGACCTGGCCGTTTCGCTTTGTCTCACCAACGCCGCCGACATCCTCGCCGAAAGCCGCCGGCGGGGCTTCCCGGTGCGCTCGGTCTATTGCCCGCCGGAGGCGCTGGGCCAATGGACCGTGATCGCCACCGAGGCGTTGCCTTATCCGGGCTACGCGCGCTATCTGGCCCAAACGATCTGGGGCGCCGGCGCCGGCCGCTCGACGAGGTACGCCGTGGTCGTGGAAGAAGACGTCGACCCGACGGACATGGCACAGGTGGTGCGCGCGATCTCGACCCGTTGCGATCCGAAGCACGGCCTCCTCAAGGCGCAAAACTTTCCCGGCCGGCCGTTTTTTTCCGCCGATGAGGACGACGCCGGAGACGCCTATGCGCTGTTCGACTGCACGGCCGCGCGCGCATGCGGCAAAAAAAACGCGCCGGGCTCGATCGACGACGGCCTGCCGCGGGAGATAGCGGAAAGGATCGCCGCCAACTGGCGCGCGTACGGCTATCGGGAAGAAGGCCGCGATGAATGAATCCTAGAAAAGCCGCCGGCTGGCTTTTGCTGCGCTGCCTCGAAGGAACCTTTTTCGTTTACCTGGCTTTTCTGAGAACGCTCCCGGCAAATCTTTTCCGCCGCCTCGCCGCCCCGAGCCTGAAGCTGCTCGTCTCCGTCCTGATTCCGAAAAGGCGCATCGTCGCAAACCTGAGCGCGGCCTTCGGCAAGTCCTACTCGCCGCCGACCAAGGCGGGGCTCGCCCGAGGCGTCCAGGAAAATTTCACCCGGAGCCTGATCGACTGCTTTCTCCAGCTCGCCGACCCGGAGCGGGCGCGCCGTAAGATTACGATCGAAGGACAGGGAAACCTCGACGCCGCGCTCGCCCGGGGCAGCGGCGTGATCGCGCTCGGCGCCCACATCGGGAACTTCGTCCTGGTGGGGACGCGCCTCGGCATGGAGGGCTACCCGGTCTCGACGCTGTTCCGCATGCCCGAGGACCGGCGGCTCCGGGCGCTCATCGGGCGGTATCTCCCGGCCTTTTATCAGCGCGTCATACCCGCGCGCCCGCGCCGCGACGCGATCCGGCGGATCGCCCGGGCGCTCAAGCAAAACGAGACCGTCTTCATCCTGGGCGACAACTTGAAAAAGGGCAAAGTCGAGTCTTCTCTCTTCGGCCAACGCGTGCATACGCCGCGCGGGCCGGTCAGCCTGGCGCTCCGCACGGGCGCGGCGCTGGTGCCGATGTACCTCGTCCGGACCTACGGCGGCCGGCTCCGCCTGGTGATCGAGCCGGAGATGCTTTTAATCAGGAACGGAAACGTGTATGAAGATGTGACCGGCAACACGCGCCGGATCGTCGGCTATATCGAAGGCCTGATCGGCCGCTACCCCGACCAGTGGAACTGGCTCACCGTCCGCATGAAAAAGCAGCCCCGGCCGGCTGCGCGACAGGCACCGGTAATATAAATGAATAACTTGGGAAACCGCATCAAAGAGGTCGTTTTAAATACGATTTATCTGGAAGCTTCCACGTTCAACCGCGTCCAGCCGGGGCGGTTGACCAAGGACGGGGGCCGGGTCTTCGTGAGCCAGTTTTCCCACTTTACCCGGAACTTCCCGCGCTGGGTCGCCGCGGTCGCGTCGAACTGCCCGGCGCCGGCGGCGCGTAAGTTCCTCGCCGGAAACATCTACGAAGAAGAGATCGGCCCGGACGGCCAGGGGTCGCACTACGATCTATTGCTCAGGCAGGGCGAGGCGCTGGGGCTCGCGCGACAGGAGGTCGAAACGGCGCCGCCCTATCCCACGACGGCGATCGCGGTCGACGCGCTCGACAGCATCTGCCGGAACCGCTCGTGGATCGAGGGGCTGGCGGCGACCACGGGTCTGGAATGCATCAACCATCCGGCGCTCCGCGCCGAGTCCGGCGTGATCATCCTGAACGACGTGCGCGCCTGGGCGCACCTGGGGCTCAGCCGGCAACAGCTCCGGTCCCGGACGATCCACATGGAGGAAGACGAAAAGCACGTCGAGGTCGGCCTCAAGCTCCTGGCCGAGCACGCCGCGACCGAAGAGGCCGCGGAAAAGGCGTTCGGCGCCGCCCGCGAAGCGGCGCTCGCCTTTCGTCTGCTGATGGAAGGGATCGGCCGAGCGGCGCTGCCGGAATAAAAAATAAGGGCGGCTCGCGAGAACCGCCCCTATTGGACCTTCCAAAAGCCCGTTTTTACTTTTGCCTTTTTACTTCTAACCTTTTACTTTTTTATCGCCGGCATCTTGTTGGCGATGCCCCGCTCTTTTATTTCCGCCTCGAAAATCCGCCGGATCTCCGGATCTTCATCCTCGTATTCGATCAGCGTGCCGCCCTCTTTGACGCTCAAGAAAACGCCGCCGTCGCGCTTTTGCGCCGCGACGTAGAAGGCCATCTTGTGGCGCTTGCTGCCGTAGCGGAGCGCCAGCTGCCGGGCCGGCGCCTCGCCCAAGTTGAAATGCTGATGGAACCAGCCGTTCGGCGGGCCGAAGGCGGTCCCCGGCTTCCAATCGACGCGCACGACCTGGTCGCCGTGGCCGCTGGCGTAGGGATGGATGCCGAGTTCGTTCGGCCACATGATCGTATAGCCTTCGGATTTCAAAATCAGCAGCACCGCGCCGGCGCCGTGGTAGTGCGCCTTGTGGTACATGCCGACGGGCCATTCGACGAGGTGGCCGACGAGCGAGTTGCCGGCGATCTCGAAGCCGGTGAACGAGCCGCCCTTGCCCTTGTATTCGTGCGCGTCGATGGAGGCCGTCGCCACGTCGGCGATGAAGTTGGTGTCCCAGTAGTTGCCCCGGCCGATCTGGTAGCGCTTGGTGCTCGCCTCGAAATAGTTCTCCTCGCCGTTGTAGCGGTCCTTGAACTGGTAGTTGCAGTTGAAGACGAAGTCGGCGTTGTGGAACATGTCCATGATCATCGGCGCGTTGGTCACCGCCGCGAGCAGCGCGCGCTGGCCGCCGCCGTTGATCAGCCGGTAGGCGCAGTTGAGCGGCGTCGCGAAGAGGCTCCCCGGGCCCCACTCGAAGAAGCGCTTGGGCTCGCCCTCCTGCCAGATCTCGGTCGAGCCCAGCCCCTCGACGACGTAAAAGACTTTTTCATAGAGGTGCTTTTCCGGCTCCAGCGCTTTTCCCGCCGGGATCTCCACGACCTCCATGCCGGTGGCGCCTTCCATGCCGCGGAGCTGGACGAACGCGCCGCGGCCGCCCTTGCGCCGCCAGTCGCCGAGCGGAACCTCCGCCACGTCGACGCCGTAGCCTTCGACCACCGGCACGCCTTCGTCCTTGATCCAGCGCTCGTAAAACGGCGCCGGGCTTTCCATCGTTTCCGCCATTGGTTCCCGCCTTTCGATGTTAAAAAATTCTTGAACCTAGACTTATAAATCCGTAGCGGCGGTGTCAAGAGCGGG
>DASWFA010000710.1:0-3215 GCA_036394475.1 Binatia bacterium | reverse complement strand
CTTCTTTGTCTTCCCGTTTTCCCGCCTATCGCCTCCCGCCTGTCTTTATGAAGTACGTAAGCGGGATGAAGCGGCGCCGCGGCAACGGCCAGAACCATAACGGCCTCATGACCGGGCGGCCGCCGAAGGCGCCGGGGATGATCGCGCCGGAGTTTGCGGCGCTGTTCGCCGATATCGCCCATCCGCGGAAGCGCGCCTATCTCGCGGCCTATGTCCAGGAGGGCGGCGATACGGTGCGGGCGCGAAAAACGGCGGGCGGCGGCGGCTGCCACAGCGATTGGATGCGCGCCGACGCCGAGTACCGCGCGGCGTTTCACCGCGCGAAGCTCGCCGTCGCGGACCGGGCGGAGGCGGCGGTCTACCGGCGCGCCCGGCCCGCGCCGGACTCCGACGCGCGCCTGATGGACGTGCTCCGGCGGCTCGGGCGGCGGGGCTAAAGTGAGCAGTGGGGAATGAGGCGTCTCGACATTCAGTCATTCCCGCATGCTTTTAGCGGGAATCCAGGGAATTTCGGACTGGACCCCCGATTAAAACATTCGGGGGTGACGGATGGGTGGCAAGACGCCGCCGCGGCACAAACCGCGCAAAAAGAACGATTGACACCCGGGTTCCGTTTGATATACGTCTTTCCTTCCCGGAGAGAAAAGATGATCAGAAGAATCCTGGCGGCCGCCGTTTTCGCTTTCCTGTCGCTCGCGTTTTCGACGTCCGCATCCGCCCAGAACAAAGTCCGGATCAACTGGACGGCGGTGACGGGCGCGCAGAGCGGCATGTTCATGGCCCAGCAGGAGGGGCTGTTCACCAAGCACGGGCTCGACGTCGAGCTGCTCCACATCCCGTCCAGCTCGCGCGGCATCCAGACGATTCTCGCCGGCGAGATCGCCTTTTCGTTCATGGACGGCCTGAACGAGGTCCAGGCGAATCTCAAGGGCGCCAACCTGGCGATGGTCGTGGGCGCGACCAACCGCATGGTCTTTTCCCTGATGGCGAAGCCGGAGATCAAAAGAGTCGCCGACTTGAAGGGCAAAAAAATCGGCATCACGCGCATCGGCTCGTCGACGCACACCTCCGCGCTCTACGCGCTCGCCCAGGCGGGGCTCAAGCCCAGCGACTACCAGATTTTGCCGCTGGTCGAGGTGCCGAACATCTTCACCGCGCTCGCCGCCGGCCAGGTCGACGCCGGGGTCGTCTCGCCGCCGACCAACAGCCGGGCGCGGAAGGCCGGCTTCAACGAGCTATCCAACCTCGCCAAGGACGGCCCCGAGTACGTCTCGGTCGCGGTCGGCGCGAGCCGCGCCTATATCAAGGCGAACGAGGACGTGGTGCGGAAGGTGGCGCGCGCCTACTCGGAAGCGGTCTACATCTTCAAGACCAACAAGCCGGCGGCGCTCCGGATGATCCAGAAGTATCTCCGGGTGAAGGAGCCGGACATCCAGGAGGACACCTACGGCCAGTTCCGCGAATACCTGGAAAGCGTCCCGTACGTGAGCCGCAAGGGCATGGAGACGATCCTCGCCGAAGTCGCCCAGACCGAGCCGCAGGCGAAGACGATGAAGCCGGACGACTTCATCGACATGCGCTTCATGAACGAGCTCGAAAAAGAAGGCTTCTTCAAGAAGCTATGGGGCAAGTGACCGCGCGCCGGACGCTCCGCCCGCTGGCGCTCGCGCTCTATTTCTCCGCTCTGGCCGCCCCGGCCCAAAGCCAGACCCGCACCCCGCCGGAAAAAAAAGTCCCGGTCTCGGTCATCTACGAGGCGATCGCCGCCACCAACGCGCCGCTGTGGCTCGCCGCCGACCTCGCGCTCTACGATAAATACGGCCTCGACGCCAAGGTCGTCAACGCGCGCGGCTCGGCGCCGGTCCAGGCCCTGGTCGGCGGCGCGGTGGAGTTCGGCGCCTTCAGCGGCTCGTCGGCCGTCGCGGCCAACCTCGCCGGGGCGGACCTCGTTTTCGTCGCCGCCAAGCCCAATTTTTCCGTGATCTCGGTCTGGACGCGAAAAGATTCCACGCTAAAAACCCTGGCGGAGCTCCGGGGCAAGACGATCGGCGTCAGCCGCCCGGGCTCGGCGACGCACGCGGCCGCGCGGCTGGCCTTGAAAAGCGCCGGCATCGGCGACAAGGACGTCAAGTTCCTCCATCACGGCGGCCTGCCGGAGATTTTCGCTTCGCTCGAACAGGGACTGGTCGACGCGGCCTTTTCCTCGCCGCCGCGCCCGGGCTTTCGCGAGATGGTCGATCTGACGACGCTGAAAATCCCGTTTCTCCAGGGGGCGATCGAGGTGCAGCGCGGCTTTCTCGCGAGCCGCCGTCCGGTCGTGGTGAGTTTCTTAAAAGCCTACGTCGAGAGCCTCAAGTACGCGCGCGAGAAGCCCGAGCTCGCCGTCGCCGCGGTCGCCAAGCGGATGCGCATGGCGCCCGAGGCGGTGCGCGCCGCCTACGCGCCGCACGGGCGGGTCTGGGAAGAGCTGCCCTACGTCCGGAGCGATTCGGTCCAGGCGATTCTCGATCTCTACCCGGGGGAAAAAAATCCCGAGCGCTTCATCGACAACGGGCCGCTGAAAGACCTGGAAGAGAGCGGCTTCATGCGCGAGCTGTACAGGAAATAAAATACCGCCGCCCGCCCGCGCGCGCCGCTCCGGGCGAGGTCCATAGGACCGGAAAGTCGAATCCAGCGGGATTCAAGGGGTTATAACCAGGGAACTGGACTTTTTCTAGATTGAAGCTAGACTGAGGATGGACCGGGGTATCCATGGAACTTCGCGATCATCCCTTATTAAGCTATATGGGAATTCACAAGTGGCCGCCTCATTGGATGCCGCTGAGGGGTCAAGAAGGACGCCAGCAGAACGGCGAGATCGGAGTGTTAACGGCGACCGAGGACGCGTGGGCCGACAATCCTCCCCGCATTTACTTATTCATGCAGAGCCGCGGCAACAGGTATATTGCCACTCTGCTGATTAGCGACCTGCCGTTTTCCAAGCAGCTCAGTAAAATTCTTAAAACGCAGTATGGCCGCACCCTCGAAGACATCGGTAGCATCGACCTGAGTCATTTGCTTTGATTGCCCGGCACTGGACGCCCCGGGCGCCTCCGCTTCGGGCCCGTCGAAGGGCGGGCTGTGCCGCCGGTAAGGCGGAGCTACTTCCTGAGCTTGTGCACCCGCCGCACGTAGTAGTCCCACATCGACACCAGGCGGTGCGGCGTGTAGATCTG
>DASWFA010000709.1:0-3238 GCA_036394475.1 Binatia bacterium | reverse complement strand
CCACTCGGCGAAGCCTTCCCGGAGCCATTCGCTGCGCGCGCGCGAGGCGCCCATGGCCGCGTCCTCGACGTTGTGCGCGTATTCGTGGGCCATGTAGCGGAGCACCGAGCCCCAGGTCCGGCTCCGAATGCTCGCCACGTTGAGGGAGAGCCGGTTTCCCCGCGGTTGGGCGTAAGTATGCTCGACGAAAAACTCCGGCAAGCGGGACTCTCCGTAACCATGTTCGGCATAGGCGCCGTAATTTCTGTATAAATGCACGTAATACGGCTCGACCGCCGGCAGCCCGAGGTCGCGGGAGACCGTGACGATGGCCGCCATCATCTCTTCCAGGCTCCGGACCTCCCCGGGACTTTTCGGCCGGAAAACGGACGGGTTGGAAACCGCGACGACCCGGCCGGCCTCCGGAATGCCGCAGCCCAGGAAGGCTAGGGAGAGCAGGAGATACGCCGCCCGGAAAACCAACGTTCGCACCCGTTTTTACCTGCCGGCCGGTCGCTCCCGGCTGCAGATGTCCAGCGCGACCAGCGCGTAGATCTGCGCCGCCTTGACCATCTCGTCGATGCGGAGCTCCTCGGCGCGCGGGCCGGTGCGCGTGCCGCGCGGGCCGATCTTGACCGCCGGGATGCCGAGCTCGTTGTAGACGTTGGTGTCGGTCCAGATGCTGGCGCGGTCGGGCGCCTCGGGCCTCAATTTCGATCCGAAAAGATGCTGGTGGATCTCTTCGAGCGACTGGACCACCGGCTCGACGTTTTTGCCTTCGTGGCCGAGCAGCGACTTATAGACTTCCATCTCGTAATCGAGCCCGAGCCCCGCGAGCGTCTTTTCCATCTCGTGCTGGATGGTGACGGGCCGGACCTGCGGCGGCATCCGGATATCGACGTAGATGCTGCAGACGCCGGGAAAATAGTTCGGCCGGTAAGGCGCGCCGCCCTCGATCGCGCCGATATTGACCTTGGGATAGAGCGGGCCGGTGGGGGAGTCGTAGATGTATTTCTCTTCGAAGCCTTCCGCCCAGCGCTCGATCCCCTGGATGATTTTCGTCATCTTGACGATCGCGTTGAGCTTCTCCATCGGGTGCGTCGAGCGCTTGCTGCCCCACGCCGCCTCGGCCTTGCCGAAAGTCGTGATCTTCACCTGCACCACGCCGTTCTGGGTCCAGACGATGTTCATGTCCGAGCCGTCGGCGACGACGGCATAGTCGGTGTGCATGCCGTGCGTGAGGAGGTGGCGCGTGCCGGCGCCCTCGCCGCGGTACTCCTTGGTCTGCCAGGGGCCGACCGGCGTGCGCGAGATCTCGCCCACGACGGCGGCGAAGACCGCGTCGCCCTTGAGCTTGACGCCGCTTTTCTTGAGCGCTTTTCCCGCCATCATGAACGCCGCGACGCCGCCCTTCATGTTGGAGATGCCGAGCCCGCGCACCACGCCGTCGCCGATCGAGCCCTTGAGCGCCGATTCCGGCTCGATGACCGCGACCATGCGGAGGTCTTCCGCCGTGCCGGTGAAGCTCGTGTCCATGTGGCCGTTGAAGCCGAGACTGAGCCCGGTGCCGTCGCCCTTGAGCACGCCGACGGCGTTCGGCCGGTCGACTTCGACGTCCTGGCGCACCGCCTTGAGGCCGTTCGACTTGAACCAGTCGAGAATGAATTCCGCGACCGCTTTCTCCTGCCCGGTGGGGCTCGGAAAGTTGACGAGGTCGCGGCCGAGCTCGGCCAGCTCGTCCCGGTTGATCTCGGCCAGCACTTTTTGGGCCAATTCTTTGTTGAGGGGCATCGCTTACTCCTTCGCCGCACCATACTTTTCAGCGGCGGCGGAGTCAAACGGCGCGGCTTGACAGCGCACAGGCCCGGGCATAAAAAATGAAGGCATTATCTGATTCGTCACGGAAGGACGCGCGCATGACCAACGATTTCGAGGACCACTGCTGGAAAGACGTCGTCGACGAAGAGCTTTTGGACATTTACCGGCACTACCGGAGAGAGACTTACCTGGGCTCGCGGCCGGCCCTGCTGGCGATCGATCTTTATAATTCGGTCTACGAGGGCGGCGCGCGCCCCGTACGCGAGGTGGTCCAAGAGTTCCCGAGCTCGTGCGGCGCCAACGCCTGGAGCGCCATCGAGCCGACCCGGCGGCTCTTCGCCGCGGCGCGCTCGCTCCGGCTGCCGGTGATCTATACGACCGGCGAGACGCGCCCCGAGGCCAAGCCCGGCCGGGCGCGCGCGACCAACCGGCAGTCCAAGAAGAGCGATCCGCGCGGCCACGAGATCCACGAAGCGTTCAAGCCGGAGCCGGGCGACCTGGTGATTTACAAACAGCGCGCCAGCGGCTTTTTCGGCACGGCGCTCGCCGCGAACCTCACCCTGCTCGGGGTCGACAGCCTGATCGTCTGCGGCGAGTCGACGAGCGGCTGCGTGCGCGCGAGCGTGGTGGACGCCTACTCGAACGGCTTCCACACGGTGGTGGCCGAAGAGTGCGTGTTCGACCGCAGCATGCTGACGCATAAAGTGACGTTGTTCGACCTGCACCACAAATACGCCGACGTCATGCACCTCGACGAGGTGCTCGACCGGCTGAAAAACCTCCCCGCGCGGCAGGGGCTGTGAATGGCCCGTGTCCAAGGCTCCACCCCGATCCGTAGTCTCAGCCCCTATCCAGGGTATTGACAGATCCCCCGCCCCGGTGCGACAATTCCCGCCTTCTCCCGCTACGGGACCAGGAGGGCTCCGAGATGCGTCTTCGCAGGAGATTCATTCGGCAAATATTCAGCCTGCCGCCGCTCTCTGCCGCCGTCCTCCTCGTCGCCGGCTGCGCCGCCGCGATACCGCCGCTCACAAAAGCTCCGGAAAGCTATCGGGGGCCCAGCGCCGAGGCGCCGGTCTCGCACCCGCGGGATGATTGGACCTTCGAGCTTGGGGACGGGGAAAAAGCTAAGTACCGGCCCGAAACCCTGCTAAAAAATTATCATGTGACGTTTCCCCTATGGGTGGGCAAATCGTGGTGGTACGAAACCGCGAGCCGGCGGCAAACGGGTTATGGTCCATTGACTATGGATCTCCGGATGCATATCGAGTGCCAGGTCGCCTCCTTCCGGCCGATCACCGTAAAGGCCGGAACCTTCGACGCGTTCGAGTGCCGGTGCGCGTGCGACGTGGTTGGAAACGCCGAAACCTATCTCTGCGAGGTATGGACCTGGTGGTATGCTCCGGCGGCCAAAAGCATCGTGCGCTCCAACCGTGAAACT
>DASWFA010000708.1:0-4696 GCA_036394475.1 Binatia bacterium | reverse complement strand
CATCGCCATTCAGTCCATCGTCATCAAGGCCATCGGCCTTTCCCTCACCATCGACACGCGCGGGCTGCGCGCGAGTCTGGGCAAGAAGTTTCCCCTGGTCTCTTCGGACCCGCTCATGTTCGCCGTCGATGCCGCGGCCCGGCGCTACCTCATGGCTTTTAAATACGGGGTCATCGTCCTGATCAACCATTGCGACGGCTTCGAGCAGGAGATGATCGAAACGGTCCGGCCTTTCCTGCAGGAGCCGCTGCCGGCCCCGAACAGCGACGAGCTCACGGTCGTCATCGATCCGAGCGCCCAGAACCAGGTCCTGTTCGACCGCGTGATCGTGACCGCGGAAGACGAAAAATACTGGCAGATCCTGGGCATGCTCCTGGCCCAGTCGATCGCGCTCGATTTTTACGAAAAAAAGGTCGATCAGCTGCTGGCGGAGTTCTCCGGCCGGCTGCGCATGTCGACGAGCTGGCTTAGGCGGATTCTCTTCCCCAAGACTTCCGAGATCATCGCCAACATCAACGAGACGATCTCGCTCCACCAGGACATCATCACCAACCTGGAAGTGCTGGACAAGCCCGACCTTACCTGGGAGGGAATGGACCTCGACAAGCTCTACCGGGAGTTCTTGAGCATGGTGGAGCTGCCGGAGCGGATCGCGATCCTGGAGCAAAAGCTCAACCTGCTGAAAGAACACATGGGGACCGCGCTCACGATCGTCAGCGCGCAGCGGATGGAGGTCCTCGAGATCGTGATCATTCTCTTGATCGCCCTGTCGATTCTCCAGGGGCTGCTCACGCTGCGTTAGCAGCGACTCGCGGCCGCCCGTTCCGCGCCGTTTCAAAAATAATCTTTTCCGCGCCCGTCCGTAGCGGCGCCGCTCCCGCTTCTTTCCGCCTCGCGCCGCGATCTTCTTTATCGGTGATTAATCGATAGCAAGCCGTGCTTCCTCGGGGCCAAAATTTCCGCTTGAATTCATCAGAATTTAACATAATTGTAACCTAAGGCCGGGGATCACCGGCTAGTAAGTAACTGCCATCCACGGAAGGACCTTCTCTATTTCATGGCGGAATATTTCGCGGTCGTAGACATCGGCAGCAACGCGCTCCGTTTTCAGCTCGCCTCGATCGAGCAGCCGGGGTCTTATCGGATCATCGAGCAGGACCGCCGGCCCATCCGGCTCGGCCGGGAGGTCTTCGAGACCGGCAAATTGAGCCGCGCCGCCGTGGAAGCGGCGCTGGAGGCGCTGGCGGACTTCCGCGCCGTCGCCGACCGCTATCAGGTCCAGGGCTTCCGCGCGGTGGCCACCGCCGCGCTCCGGGAGGCGTCGGACGCCTCGTCGCTCCTCGCCGGCGCCCAGGCCGTCGGCGCGCCGGTGGAGATCATCGCCGAGGAGGAAGAGGCGCGGCTCATCAGCCTCGGGGTGATGAGCGGGCTCCGCTTCGACTTGCCGCTCGGCCTTTTCCTCGACATCGGCGGCGGCAGCGTCGAGGCCGCGGTGGCCAACCGCACCAACACCTTCTGCCTCTTCAGCCTGCCGCTCGGGGCGGTGCGCCTGACGGAAAAATTCCTCCGCCGCGACCCGCCCGCGGAAAAAGAGCTGAAGGAGCTCAAGCGCTACGCCAAGCGGCAGATCGAGCCGATGGCCAAGCGGCTGGCGCAGGAAAAGTTCACCATGGCTTTCGGCACCGGCGGCAGCATCACGGCGCTCGCCGGCACCGACGCCCATTTGACCGCCGAGCCCCGGGCGGGCTCCCTCAACGTGCTCCGGAGATCGCGCCTCGAGGGGCTGCTGGACCAGCTCACGCGACAGTCGCTCGCCGAGCGCGCCGCCGCGATCGCCGGCGACCCGAAGCGGGCCGACATCATCGTGGCCGGCGCCGCCGTCCTGCTCGCGGTGATGAAGCAGGTGGGGCTCGATTACATCTTCGTCTCCAATCGCGGCCTGAGGGACGGCCTGATGATCGACCTGCTGCAAAACCATCACCCCGGTCATGAAACGGCCTGGCGCGAGGAGGGCGGCAAGCCGGAATCGCTGGAGGAAGCGGGGGAAAAATACCAGTACGACGCGCCCCACGCCTACCAGGTGAGCCAGCTCGCGCTGGGGCTTTTCTACCAGCTCCAGGACCTGCACAAGCTGCCGGAAAAATACGCCGGCGTGCTGCACGGCGCGGCGATGCTGCACGACATCGGCCTTTTTATCGCCTACCGCAAGCACCACAAGCATTCCTACTATTTGATCAAAAGCTCGGGGCCGGCGGCGCTCGGCAAGTCGGATCTGGACCTGGTCGCCAACATCGCGCGCTATCATCGGAAGGCCCACCCCAGCCCCAAGCATCTCCCCTTCAGCCAGCTCTCGCCCGCGCACCAGGAGATCGTCCGCAAGCTCAGCGCGCTCTTGAAAATAGCCGACGGCCTCGACCGCCGGCACGAGTCGCGGGTCAAAGAGATCGTCTGCGCCTGGCCGCGGCCCAAGGCGGTCTCGATCAAGCTTTCCGGCCCGACCGACCTGAAGGTCGAAATCGAAGGCGCCCATGAGAAGTCGCGCCTTTTGAACGAAGTCTTCAACGTGGAGACCACGATCCAACAAACCAACGGCTCGCAAAAAAACTGACGGGAGGGATGCTATGCCGCGCCGACAAATTCGCGAGAAAAACATTCTTTTTCTGAGCATGGACTATTCGTGCAGCAGCCAGATGGCCGAAGCCATCGCCCGGCAGCTGGCGCCGCCGGAGACGCGGATCTTCAGCGCCGCCCTCGCGCCGCGGGAGATTCCTCCCGCGGCGGTGGAGGTCATGCGGGAAATCCAGGTGGAGATCCCGGCCGGACCCGCCAAGGCCCTCGACGCGGTTCCGATGGATGAGATCGATCTGGTCGTCGCGCTGGGCGAAGCGGGCGGGAAATGGCCCGCGCTCCCGTCCCGGACGCGTCTCGAGCACTGGCCGATTCCCGACGCGCGGCGGATCGGCGCGGGCGGAGCGCCGGGCCGGGCGGTCTTTCGCTACGTCCGGGACGAGATCGACAAGAAGGTGGCGGCCCTTTTCCTCGACCACTGGCGCAACCTGACCCACTGAGCTAACCTTAAACCTGGAGGAAAGCCATGAATCTTTACCTGATGCGCCACGGCATCGCCGTGGCCAAAGACGATCCCGAAATCCACTCCGACGAGGAGCGCGCGCTGACGAAAAAGGGCGCCAAAAGAGTGCGCAAGGCGGCCAAGGGGCTGTCGAAGCTCGACGTCGCCTTCGATCGGATTCTCACGAGTCCCCTGCCGCGCGCCCGGCAAACCGCGGAGATCGTGGCCAAGGTTTTCAAGATGAAGGGCGAGATCGAGGAGCTGCCGCAGCTCGCGCCGGCGACCCCCGCCGAGGAGCTGGTCGCGGGCCTGGCCGGCTATCGCGAGCTCGAAAACGTCCTGCTGGTGGGACACGAGCCGCTTCTGGGCGAGGCGGCGTCCGTCCTGCTGGCCAGAGAACGCCGCGTCCGGCTGAGCCTCAAAAAAGGCGGGGTTTGCTTCGTGGAAGCGGACGGCCTCGCGCCGGAAAATCCGGCGGTGCTGGGCTGGATGATGACCCCCAAGCAGCTCCGCTTGCTGGCCAAAAGCTGATCCGGCGCGGGTTAAAGCTTGGGCTTGAGCGGCGCGCGCGGCGGCTCCGGCTGCACCACGCGGGAGATGCGGTCTTTTAGATTTTCGAAGACGTCCTCGATCGTGCCCGAGGCTTCCACGACCTCGAAGCCGTAACTGTCCACCATCTTGTCGAACTGCGCCAGCAGGCGGCCCTGATATTCCATGAAGCTGTCGTACCTGTCCTCGCCGAGGTGCAGGTCCATGCCCGACTCCCAGTAGTCGAAGCCGCTGCTCTGGATCACCCGGGTGACCAGATCGTCGACGTTGACGCGCAGGTAAAACACCGCGTCCGGCTTGAGCGCGAAGCTGCACACGTCGCGGATCCACTCCGGGTCGGCGCCGCGCACGATGGACCGGGCCATGAGCGAATAGATATAGCGGTCGGTGAGCACGACGAAGCCCGCCCGGAGCGCGGGAATCATCTCGTTCTCCAGCCGGTCGGCGAAATCGGTGGCGTAAAAAAGGCTCATCGTGATGCCGCCGAGCGTATGCCCCTCCTTGGCCTGGCGCAGCCGCTTGCCGGCCAGCGCCGACCGGGTCATGCCGGTGTCGAGCACCGCGTGGCCGGTGTTCTCCAGCCACTGCTTGAGCAGGCTGATGTGCGTGGAGCGGCCGACGCCGTCGGTCCCCTCCAGCACGATGAGCTTGCCCTTGAGCTCTTCCAAGTCTACTTCTGGGAGGCCTTCCCCAAAGAAGCTAAATCTAGCCATCGTCGGACCCTCGTTTTTTTCGTCCCTTTCAATGCGTCGGTGACGATCTGGCGCATCTGGGCCTGCTGCTCTTCGATCGAGAGCGTGGCGTCGATCGGCACCAGGCCGAACTCCTCGACCATCTTTTCGTACTCCTCGATAATCCGCCCCTGAAAGAGGCGAAAGCTCTCCTCGATGTCGTGGCTCAGCTCCAAATCCATGCCGGCCTCGTAGTATTTGATCGCGTCGCGGCCGCCGAGGATCCGCTTCATCGCCACGTCGAGCGGGACGCGGAAATAAAAAGCCACCGTCGGCTTGACGGCGAAGCCGTAGAGCCCGCGCACCCAGTCGGGGTTGACGCCGCGGACGACGTCGCGGGCGAAAG
>DASWFA010000707.1:0-3405 GCA_036394475.1 Binatia bacterium | reverse complement strand
CAGCCCGAGAAATCCGAACAGCGCCGGGCGGTCGTTGACGCCGAGGATCTTCGCCAGCCGCCGCGGCGCCGCGATTTCCGTCACGCCGAGACCGATGCTGAACCAGCCGAGAAAGCGCGCCAGCCGCTGTTCGTCCAGGTTTTCGAAAAAGCCTTCCAACGACGCGCTCCGGTCCAGGCCGTCGCCGCCCTCGGCGCCTTCGCTTCGCATCTGGCGCCACCGCTGCGCGCTCAAGCTCCGCGCGCTGTACCGTTCGCCGCCGTCGCCGCTTTCGCTCCTTTGCTCGATCGCCATGATAACTTCCTCCTTCGCTAAGATACGAGAAGACAAGGCAGGCCGCCGTGGAGCGGCCGATCCCGCGGTAATACTTTAGCCGGGCGCTCGACCCCTTCAGGAGCCGGCTGGGGCGGATTTTGCTTCAGTAATTGCCGGAGGCTCTGTACTCATCATAATCGGCGTCTTCGAGGTCACAACTCGGGTGGAATACCCAAATAGGGAAGGGAAAACGCTGAGCGGCGTAACCGGGCAGAAGCTCGCGTTCAACCTCAGCGAATCGCGATCTTCTCCGCCGCCAGCGCCGCGCTCACGGTGATCGCCAGCTCGCTCCGGATCTGCATCCACTTTTCGATCTCGCCGGTCCAGGCCCGGAGCTCGAAGGCCAAGTCCGGGCTGAGCTTGACCACCAGCGCCTCGGGGGGCGGCACGTCGGTCACGAGCGGGTGCGCCGCGGCGACGCGCTCGAGCAGCGCGATGACGCGCCCGGGATCGGCGCCCTGCGCGACCGCGACCGGCAGCTCGATGGTGCGCCGGCGGTTGGAGAGCGTCCAGTTGGTCAGCCGCTCGGAGATGAGCTTGCCGTTCGGCACGATGATCTCCGAGCCGTTCGGCGTGCGGATGACGCTGGCGCGAATGCCGATGCGCTCGACCACGCCGGAAGCGTCGTCGATCTGCACCACGTCGCCGATCTTGACCGGCCGCTCGAAGAGCAGGATCAGGCCCGAGACGAAATTATTGAAGATGTTCTGTAGGCCGAAGCCGACGCCGACGCTGAACGCGCCGGCGAGGATCGTCACCTTGGTCATGTCGAAGCCGAGGGCCGCGACGGCGGCGAAAAAGCCGGCGAGCAGGATGACGTAGTGGAGCACGGTCGAGATCGCATAGGGCAGGCCGCGCGCCAGCCCGACGCGCGGGTAGACGTCCTCGTCGAGCAGGAAGCGCGTGAAGCGCGAGACCAGAAAGGCCGCCCACACCGTGAGCCCGAACGAGAGCACGTCGCCGAGCGTCAGGTGGAGGAAGCCGACGCCGATCTCGGCCTCGAGCAGGCCGCCGAGCGCGGCCGAGAGCCGGTCGCGGAGCAGCAGCCGGTTGAGCGTGCCGAAGAGCCAGAGTACAACGGCCAGCGCCTGCAGCACGCGGCGCGCCCGCCGGCGGACGAGCGGCCCGTGGCGGCGCACGAGCCCGAGGTAGGCGAGCGGCCGGACGCGTAGCGCGAGGACGACGAGCCCGTCGAGGATCTCCATCAGGGCATAGAGGATGATCGCCAGGTAGGCGCTGCCGAGCATCGCATTGCCGACGAGGTTGGCCAGCGTGACGTAGCCGAGCGCGTTGGCGGCGAGGGCCGCCGCCGCGAAGAGCCCGGCGGCCGAGGCGGCCGCGACGATGATCTTCCGCGAGCGCGCCGAGCCGACGGCCGCGCGGCGCCCGCGCGCGATCGAGCGGACGAGCCAGGCGACAAACAGCAGCGCGCCGAACATCTCGGCCAGGAACAAAAGCCGCGGCAGGATCTCCACCGCGGCCGTGAGCGCACGGATTTGATCGACGAAGAAAAAGCCGACCAGGGCGTAGAACACCGGGCGCAGGTTGCCGTTGATGAGACGGCGGAGGATCATCACGCTCGGGACGAGCGCCAGGAAGAGCACGATCGTCCACAGAAGCCGCGGCGCCTGCGGGTAGATCAGCCGGCCGAAGCAGACCGACAGCACGAGCGCCGCCGCGAGCGGCATCTCGACCACGATCGCGGGCGCCTCCCCCTCGGCCACCTGCCGCCTGACCGGATCGCGCGCGCGGTACAGGCCGGCCGCCAGGAGGAGAAAAATCGCGGCGTGGAGCAAAAACCGCGCCGGCTGCCGCTCGGCGTAGCTCGCGAGCCCGGCCCATTGCGTGACGAACGAAACCCGGCTTTCCTCGAGCAGGTCCCGCGGCGCGTGCGCGCGCACCTCCACGCTCCAGATCGCCGGGCTGTCCTTGACGAACAGCCGGTCGATCACGTCGCCGCGCGCCTCGGCGATCGAGCCGAGCGCGTCGGCGACCCGGGCGTCCTGGACGGCCACCCGGTTTTGCATGGTGAGGGCCAGCGCCCGCTGCTTCTCAAACGCGCCGCGCGCCTGCCGGGCCGCCGCGACGACGCCGTCGACCCGGCGGACGAGCTCCGTCGGAGCGCCGGCGGCGGCGACGCGCGTCCGCTCCCAGGTCCCGGCCAGCTCGTCGAGCTGGCCGAGCTGGCGCTCGATGCGGCCGAGCCGGCTCGTAAGGGCGCGCCCCCACTCGCCGAGGCCGGCTCTCAGCCGCAGCCAGTCCGTTTCCAGGCGCTGGAGCATTTCGAGCGAGGGCCTTTGCGCGGCGATTTTTTTGCTTTCGCGCAGCCGCGCGTCGATCTCGCGCGTGAGCGCGGGCAGCTCGCCGGCCACCGTCTCGGCGCTCCGGTCGGACGCGAGCTCGGTCTGCATATCGCGCACGCGCGCCGACGCCGTCTCCGTCTGCGCGGCGACCTCCGCCAGCGGGATGGACTGGACCGCCTCCGGAATCGGCGGCGCGCCGGGAACTCCCGGCTGGGATTCGGCGCTCACGGGCGCCGCCAGCGCGAATAGCGCCGCGGCGATAAAACACGCAAGAAACCGCCGACCGCGCGAGCCGGCGCGAAAAATTTGCATGCCGTCTATCTTTTCACTCTGACGAGATGAGTCAAGACAGGCGCGCGGGCGATCGCCGGCTTTTCAGAAAAAACCGTGAATTTCCTTGACATTTTTTTATCTTCCGCAGTAGCCTGAGCGCATCCATGAGAAAATTTTGGACAATCTTAAAAGTTTTTCCCCTTTCGCTTTTCGCCGTCTGCCTCGCGGGCTGCCCGGAAGCGCCCAGGCATAACCCGGAGCTGGCCGGGAAACGGGCGGCGGAGTTCGCCGAGACCGCGTTCGTGAGACGCGATTTCGACAAGGCCCATGCCCTGCTCGCGGAGTCGGCGCGGCGCTATATTTCCACCGATAAGTTTCAGGAAACGATCACCCGCCTCCACCCCGACGGCTATCCGGCGACGGTCACGGCGACCGGCACCAAGCCGATGATGGAGGAAAAAGCGATCTACGTTTACGTCAGCGGAGAAAACTCGGGCAGGCACTTTCAATACAC
>DASWFA010000706.1:0-3452 GCA_036394475.1 Binatia bacterium | reverse complement strand
GAGATGCTGGCCGAGCTGATGCGCATGAAATGCGGCGTCGCCGTCGCCGGCAGCCACGGCAAGACCACCACGACTTCGATGATCGCCGCCGTGCTCTCGGCCGCGAACCTGGACCCGACGATGGTGATCGGCGGCCGGGTCCGCTCGCTCGGCAGCAACGCGCGGCTGGGGCAGGGGACGTTCCTGGTCGCCGAGGCCGACGAGAGCGACGGGACTTTTCTCCTGCTCTCGCCCACGATCGCCGTGGTCACCAACATCGACCGCGAGCACATGGACTTTTATCAGAGCATGGAGCGCCTGACCGAGAGCTTTCTCGATTTCATCAACAAGGTGCCCTTCTACGGCCTGGCGGTGCTCTGCCTCGACCATCCCAACGTCCGCGCGCTCCTCCCCAAGGCGAAAAAGCGCTTCGTCACCTACGGCTTTTCGCCCGAGGCGGAGTACACGGCCGGAGATCTCGAGATCAGGCCGATGGAGGTCGAATTCTCCGTCGCGCGGCGCGGCAAAAACCTGGGCCGGCTCAGGCTCCGCTCGCCCGGGCGCCACAGCGCGCAGAACGCGCTCGCCGCGGTGGCGGTCGCCGAGGAGCTGGAGATCCCCTTCGCCAAGATCGCCGCGGGGCTGGAGTCGTTCGCCGGCATCCAGCGCCGCTTCGAGGTCAAGGGCGAGCCGGGCGGCGTCCTGGTGATCGACGACTACGGCCACCATCCGGTGGAGGTGCAGGCGACCATCCAGGCGATCCGCGACAGCTGGAAGCGCCCGCTAACGGTCGTCTTCCAGCCCCACCGCTACAGCCGGACGCGCGATCTGTTCGAGGAGTTCTTGATTTCCTTCGACCAGGCGGACCGCCTGCTTTTGACCGAGATCTATTCCGCGGGCGAAGAGCCGCTCGACGGCGCGTCGGCGCAGGCGCTCTGCCAGGCGATCAAGCAGCGCGGCCACTTAGACGTCGGCTACGCCGAGAAAGACGAGATCGTCGAGCGGCTGCTGCCCCAGCTGAAGCCGGGGGACATCGTGCTCACGCTCGGCGCGGGGGATATTTACAAAGTCGGGGAAAAATTGGTGCGGGAGCTACAAAAATAGTTTGTCGTTTCAAGTTTCTAGTTTCTAGGGAAAAGTTCATGACCGATATTCAGAAACTTGAAACCCGAAACTCGAAACCCGAAACTCATAGCCGGCGGTTGACGATGCAGAAGGTTGACATACTCGCGGCGCTCAAGCCCGTAGACGGATTGAAGGTGAAAACCGCCGAGCCGCTCGCCCGCTATACGACGATGAAGATCGGCGGGCCGGCCGACTATTTTCTCGACGTCGATAGCGGCGCGGCGCTGGTCGCCGCGCTCCGGCTGCTCTCCGCGCATCGCATCCCTTTTTGCCTGCTCGGCAAGGGCAGCAACGTGCTGGTGAGCGACCGCGGCGTGCGCGGCGCGGTCCTCCGCCTGGGCGGCGAGTTCAAGCGCGCCGCCTGGCGCGAAGAAGGGGATTCCGTCCTGGTCGAGGTCGGCTCCGCCTATCCCGTTACCCGGCTCGTGCGCGAGGCGGCGCGCCGCGGCTACGCCGGCCTGGAGTTCGCCGAAGGCATACCGGGCAGCGTCGGCGGCGCGCTGTTCATGAACGCCGGCGCCTACGGCTCCGAGATGGAAAAGATCGTCGAGCGGGTCGAAGGGAGCGCGCCCGACGGCGCGGCGGTGCGGCTCAGCCGCGCCGAGATGGTCTTTACCTACCGCGACTCGCACCTGCCGCCGGGGACGGTCGTGACGCTGGTCGGCATGCGGCTGGAGAAAAAAGGCGCCGAAGAGGTGAGCGGCAGAGTCCGCGAGCTCGTGGGGCGGAGAAAACAGAGCCAGCCCGGCGGCTATCCCAACTCCGGCTCGATGTTCCGCAACCCGCCGGGTGATTTCGCCGGCCGGCTGATCGAAGCCGCCGGGCTCAAAGGCAGGCGGATCGGGAACGCCGAGATTTCCGCGCGCCACGCGAACTTCATCGTCAATCTGGGCGGCGCGCGCGCCGCGGACGTCAAGAGCCTCATGGACCTGGCGCGCGCGGAAGTGAAAAAACGGTTCGCCGTCGAGCTTCGGCCCGAGGTGCGCCTGCTGGGGGAGTGGCCCGAGACATGAAATTTTTTTCCTCGCGCGGCAATAAAAAAGCCGAGACCGGCGGCGGACGAGCGCGCCTTTTGATCGAGGTCGCGCTCGGCCTCGCGCTCGCCGCGCCGCTGGTCCTGGTCGACTGGTCGCAGGCGCTTCGCATCGCCGTGCAGGCGCGCGAGGGCGTTCTCGACAACGAGATCTTTTCCGTGCGCGAGATCAAGGTGAAGGCCGGGGAGAAAGTCGGCGGCAGCGAGATCGTCGCCATGGCGGGACTCGCCGACGGCATGAGCATCTGGCGGGTCGATCCCGCGGCGATCGAGCAGAAGATCGCGCGCCACCCCTGGGTGAAGCAGGTGCTGGTGCGCCGGGAGTTCCCGCGCCGCGTCGTGATCGAGGTCGAAGAGCGCGAGGCGAAGGCGATCGCGGCGCTCGGCAAGCTCTACTACGTCGACCGCGACGGCTTCATCTTCAAGCCGGTGGAAGAGGGCGAGCGCACCGACCTGCCGATGCTCACGGGCCTCAAGCAGGCCGACCTCAAATATCCCGCTTCGTTCGCCACCCGGCAGCGGATCCAGGAGGCGCTCCGGCTGAGCGATCTCATGGCCAAGGACCCCTTCGCGCTCTCGGAGATCCGCTTTCTTCCGGGGGAGGGACTGGTCGTCTATCCGGTCGGCTACCGCGTCGCGCTGTCGATGGGCTCGGGCAACTGGGAAGACAAGCTCAGGCGGCTCCAGCGCGTGCTCGCCCTGTGGAAGGGCAGCGAAGAGCGGCTGGCGGTTTTGGATTTGAGCTTCCGCGATCAGGTCGTCGCCAAAATGAGACGATGAGAAAAGGCTGAAGGAGTCGGAGGATTATGGCCAAGAGAAACAGCATCGTCGTGGGCTTGGACATCGGCACCTCGAAGGTGTGCGCGATCGTCGGCGAGATGACCGAGCACGGCGTCGAGGTGATCGGCGTCGGCTCGCACATCTCCCAGGGGCTCCGCAAGGGCGTCGTCATCAACATCGAAAGCACGGTCGAGTCGATCAAGAAGGCGGTCTCGGAGGCCGAGCTGATGGCCGGCTGCGAGATCAACTCCGTTTTCACCGGCATCGCCGGCGGCCACATCAAGGGCTTCAACAGCCACGGCATCGTCGCGGTCAAGAACAAAGAGGTGAGCCCGCGCGACGTCGAGCGCGTGATCGACGCGGCCAAGGCGGTGGCGATCCCGATGGACCGCGAGGTGCTGCACATCCTGCCGCAGGACTACATCATCGACGAGCAGGACGGTATCAAGGAGCCGCTCGGGATGTCGGGCGTCCGGCTCGAAGCAAAAGTTCACATCGTGACCGGCGCCGTCACCTCGGCGCAAAACATCGTCAA
>DASWFA010000705.1:0-1962 GCA_036394475.1 Binatia bacterium | reverse complement strand
GCCCGACGGCCCGCCGCCTTTTTGGAGGGCAAAAATAGATGGAAAAAGACGGCGAATCGTGCTTTATTGATGGAACTTAAACGTCGCCGCGCCGCCATTGAAAATCCCAACTTCAGCCGTCCCAGCGATTAAAAACCTTTTCGGAGATCGATAGCTTGGCTGCGAGCGGTCCCGACCGTTGGAAAAGCACAGCGCTGGGTTTCCTGCTCCTCGTTCCGATCGTCTTTAACGCGATCGCCCTCTTTCCCGAAATCTCCCGGCCGGTGCCGAGCTTAAACGACGACGCGGTCCATTATCTCCTCATCCAGCGGGCGAGCGAGGCGCTCGCCGGGGGCGAGAACCTTTTCGACCACTGGCTGCCGGAGGTCGAGCTCGGCTTTCCCTATTTTTTCTATTACCAGCACCTGCCGCACCTGACCGTGGTCGCGCTCCACCGGCTCCTGCTCCAGCGCGTGGACCTGCTGACGCTGTTCAATCTCGTCCGCTACCTCCTGCTGGTCGGCTTTCCGCTCACGGTCTACTGGTCCATGCGGCGGCTCGACTTCTCCCCGGTCGCCGCGGCCGTGGGCGCGGCGGGCGCGAGCCTCTTCTCCTCGGACCACCGCTACGGCCTGGAATACGATAGCTATGTCTGGCGCGGGCTTGGGGTCTATACGCAGCTCTGGGCGGCGCATCTTTATTTTATCGTGCTGGCGAATCTCTATCGTCTGGTCGAGCGCGGCGGCGGTTACGCCGCCGCCGTCTTCTCCACGGCGGCGCTGGGGCTGTCGCACCTGCTCTACTCTTACATGCTGACGATTACCGTCCTGGTGCTGTTTTTCTTCGGCGGCAGCCGGGCGAGCTGGCGCGCGCGCCTCGCCCGCCTCGCGCTCGCCGGCGGGCTCGCGGCGGTCGTCTGCTCCTACATGTGGCTCCCCTACTTGTCTCAAACCGCTTTTTTCGCCTGGAGCCCGTATCTCCAGAGCTGGAAATACGACTCGTTCGGCGCCGGCGAGATCTTGAAATGGCTCGCCGACGGCGACCTCTTCGACTTCGGCCGGCCGCCGGTCCTGACCGTGCTGCTCGCGCTCGGCATCGCGGCGGCGCTCGCTTCATGGCCTACACGGGGCCGACAGCGGCCCGCGGCGGAGAACGGGGACGGCCGTCCCGGCCGCCTGGCGCTCGCGCTCTTTGCGGTTTGGCTTGGCCTTTATTTCGGCCGGCCGACTTGGGGGCGCCTGCTCGACATCCTGCCGCTGCACGACGGGCTGCTGCTCCACCGCTTCGTCGGCAGCCTGGGCGTGGCGGCGATCCTCTTGATCGGCCTCGGCGGCGAATGTCTTTACGCCAAGGTGGAATGCTTCATGTTGTATTTTCAATTCAAAACTCAAAACTCAAAATTAGAAATTCATTCCGTCGTCGCCTCTCTCTTTTTGCTGGCGCTTTTCTTTCCCGCGCTCCGCGAGCGCGGACGGTTTTACGCCCTCAACGCCGAGTGGATGGAGCGGACGGAGAAAGCGCTCGACAGCGACCCGGACAGCCGCGCCGTGCTCGCGGCGCTGAAGGAGCTGCCGCCCGGCCGCGCTTACGCCGGGCTGCGCGCCAACTGGGGCAACGATCTCAGGTTCGGCGACGTTCACTTCTACGATCTGTTGACCTTCAACCGCGTCGCCGCGGTGTCGCCGCCCTATTCGGGCATCTCGCTCAACGCCGACTTGATCTGGCATTTCGACGAGCGCAACCCGGCGCATTACAATTTTTTCAACGTGAAATATGTCGTCGCGCCGCGCGGCCTGCCCCGGGCGGATTTTTGGACCCCGGTCCGAGAGACCGCGCGCTACGTTCTCTACCGGGCCGGGACCTCGGGTTACGCCGACTTCGTCGCCGTCGCGGAGCGTAAAAGCCCCCCCTCCCAGAAGGTTTTGTTCCAGCAAAACCTGGACTGGCTCCAGAGCGGCGCGCCCGCCCTGAAGCGGGTGGCGC
>DASWFA010000704.1:0-6481 GCA_036394475.1 Binatia bacterium | reverse complement strand
AACAAGGCGGACAACTTCGCTTTCCGCATGGTGCGGGGGCTGAACCATAACCATCACAAGTAGACCGCTCCCGGCGCGCCGCCGCCGGCTCGAGCATCCTGTTTTTTAAACCATGGACTTCAAAGACACCCTCAATCTGCCCAAGACGAGCTTTCCCATGCGGGCCAACCTGCCGCAAAACGAGCCCGCCCAGGTGGAGAAATGGGAGCGCGAGAAAATCTATTTCAAAATCCTCGAGGCGAACCGGGGCCGGCCGAAGTATATCCTCCACGACGGCCCGCCCTACGCCAACGGCAACATCCACATCGGCCACGCGCTCAACAAGATCCTGAAGGACGTCATCGTCAAATCGAAGAGCCTGGCCGGCTTTTACGCCCCCTATGTCCCCGGCTGGGACTGCCACGGCCTCCCGATCGAGCTCCAGGTCGAAAAGAACATCGGCCGGCAGAAGAAAAACAGCCTCGGCAAGCCCGAGATCCGCCGCCTGTGCAAGGAGTACGCGGAGAAATACATCTCGATCCAGAGGGAAGAATTCAAAAGGCTCGGCGTCCTGGGCGACTGGGACAAGCCCTACCGCACCATCGATCCCGCCTACGAGGCGGTCGAGGTGCGCGAGCTCGGCAAGTTCATCGCCGCCGGCTCGCTCTACCGGCAGAAAAAGCCGGTCTACTGGTGCGCCTCGTGCGTCACGGCGCTGGCCGAGGCGGAGGTCGAGTACGAAGAGCACACGTCGACGTCGATCTACGTCAAATTCAAAGTCGAAGACCCCAAGGGCAAATTTTCTCACGACGACGTCTATTTCGTCATCTGGACCACCACCCCCTGGACGCTGCCGGCGAACCAGGCGATCGCGCTCCATCCCAAGTTCGTCTACCGGATCGTCCGGACGCCCGCCGGCGCGCTGGTTTTAAATCAGGAATTGATCGACGGCGTGATGAAAGCCGCCGGCTTCGCCCCCGGCGATTTCACCATCACGGAAGGCGCCTGGACCGGCGCCGAGCTGGAGGGGATCGTCTGCCGCCACCCCTGGCTCGACCGCGACGTGAAAGTCATCCTGGGCGAGTTCGTCACCCAGGACCAGGGCACCGGCGCCGTCCACATCGCGCCCGGCCACGGCCAGGAAGACTACGAGGTCGGCCAGCGCTACGGGCTCCCGGTCCTCGCGCCGGTCGACGGCGAGGGCCGGTTCACCGAAGAGGCGGGCGATCTCGCCGGCGAGAGCGTCTTCAAAGCCGACGCGAAAATTCTCTCGAAGCTCGCCGACCATCACGCCCTGCTGAAAGAAGACAAGCTCACGCACAGCTACCCGCACTGCTGGCGCTGCAAGCGGCCGGTGATCTTCCGGGCGACCGAGCAGTGGTTCGTCTCGATGGAGAAGAACGAGCTGCGCCGCCGCGCGCTGGAGGCGATCGATCAGGTCCGGTGGATCCCGCCCTGGGGGCGCGACCGCATCCGCGGCATGCTGGAGAGCCGGCCGGACTGGTGCATCTCGCGCCAGCGCGCCTGGGGCGTGCCGATCCCGGTATTTTACTGCAACCGCTGCCGGCGGACGCTGGTCAGCCAGGAGATCTGCGCGCACGTCGCGGCGATCTTCGAAAAGGAAGGCTCGGACGCCTGGTTCATCCGCCCGGCCGGCGCGCTCGCGCCGCCCGACCTCCGCTGCCCCGGCTGCGGCGAGCGGGATTTTTCCAAGGAAGAAGACATCCTCGACGTCTGGTTCGACTCGGGCGTGAGCCACGCCGCGGTCGTCGAGACCGACCCGCGCCTCGGCGGCCTGGCCGACCTCTACCTCGAGGGCAGCGACCAGCACCGCGGCTGGTTTCACACGTCGCTGTTGACTTCGGTCGAGACCCGCGACCGCGCGCCCTACAAGAGCGTCCTCACGCACGGCTTCACGCTCGACGGCAAGGGGCGCAAGATGTCCAAGTCGCTCGGCAACGTCACCGCGCCGCAGGAGATCATGAAAAAGCACGGCGCCGAGATCGTGCGCCTGTGGGCGGCGGCGGAGGACTACCGGGAAGACGTCCGCATCTCCGACGAGATCCTGAACCGCCTGGTCGAGGCCTACCGCAAGCTCCGCAACACGTCGCGCTTCTTGATCGGCAACCTCTACGATTTCGATCCCGCGAAGGACGCGCTCGCGCCCGGAGAGCTCGACGAGCTCGACCGCTGGATTCTCGGCCGCACCGGCGCGCTCCTCGCGCGCTGCCGCCAGGCCTACGAGGAGTTCGAGTTTCACGCCGTCTATCACGCGCTCAACAACTTCTGCAGCGTGGATTTGAGCGCGCTCTACCTCGACATCGTCAAGGACCGGCTCTACTGCGAGGCGGCGGCGGCGCGCGAGCGGCGCTCGGCGCAGACCGCGCTGCATCGAATCCTCGAATCGCTGGTCCATCTGATGGCGCCGATCCTCTCGTTTACCGCGGCGGAGATCTGGGCCCACCTGCCGAAGGCGCCGGGCGCGGCGGAGAGCGTTTTCATGTCGCGCCTGCCGGCGGCGGATGCGCATCCGATCGACGACCGGCTGGCCGAGCGCTGGGACGAGATCTTCCAGGAGCGGAGCGAGGTGCTGAAGGCGCTCGAAGAGGCGCGCGGCCGGAACATCATCGGCCATTCCCTCGACGCCAGGGTGCTCTTTCACTGCGCCCGCGGCGCGGCCCTGCCCGCCCTCGGCGCGCTGGCGCGGGGGGAGCCGCAAAGGGCCGCCGATATTCTCATCGTCTCCGCGGTCGGCGTGGCCACCGAGGAGCAAAACGACGCCGCGGCCGCGATCGGGCTCCACGGCGGCATCCAGGCGGTCGACGGGCGGCTTCTCTACCAGAGCCAGGCGCTCAACTGCTCGATCGAGATCGCCAGGGCGGACGGACAAAAGTGCGAGCGCTGCTGGAAATATTCCCCGGAGGTCGGCCAAGACCCGGCCCACCCGACGGTCTGCGGCCGCTGCGCGCGGGTGCTCACGGAAATGGGAAAGTGAATCCTAAAATCAAGCTCGTGCTCTGGATCGTCGTCGCCATCGTCCTCGTCGATCAGGCGACCAAAGTCATCGTCGACCGGAACATGCTCCTCTACCAGTCGATCCCGGTGATCGACGGCCTCTTCAGCCTCACCTACATCCGCAACACCGGCGCGGCCTTCGGCTTTCTCGCCCGGAGCGGCGAGCTCTTCCGCCGCACGTTCCTGATCTCTTTTTCCGTCGGCGCGGTGGTTTTCATCCTGTTCATGCTGCGGCGCCTGGCGCCGGACGAAAAGGCGCTCATCGCCGCGCTCGGGTTCATTCTCGGCGGCGCCGCGGGGAACCTGATCGACCGGCTGCTCCACGGCGAGGTGATCGACTTTCTCGATTTCTACTGGCGGAGCCACCACTGGCCCGCGTTCAACGTGGCCGACAGCTGCATCACCATCGGCGTCGCGGTGATCCTCTTCCGCCTCGCCACGAGCAAAGGCGACGACCCGTTTGCGCCGCGGGCGCGAATTAGCTAAAGACAGAGACAGGCCGGCGCGCAAAGCGGCCCCGGCGAAAAAAGGGAGGATTCCATGCTTAGAGCAGCGGACATGAAAGGCGTCATGGCGATGATGCCGGCGTTCACCACCCCGGACGGCGACAAGCTCACGGCGACCGACACGATCGACGCCACGGAGCTCGCGCGCGCGGTCGACCGGATGATCCGCGACGGCGGCGACGTGATCGCGACCATGGGGAGCTTCGGCGAGTGCCACACGCTCCTCTGGAAAGAGCAGCAAAAGCTCGCCGAGGCGACGATCGCGGCGGCCAAGAAGCGCGTGCCGGTGATCATCGGCTGCACCAGCCTCAACACCCGCGAGACGCTGGAAAAGATGAAGTTCGCCGCCGAGGCGGGCGCCGACGGCGTGCTCTGCGGCGTGCCGTTTTACTACCCGTCGACCGCGGACAACGCGGCGCAATTCTATCTCGACCTGGCCGACGCCTTTCCCAAGCTCGGCATCGGCATTTATCACAACCCGCCGATCCATCGGGTGACGATTCCGGTCTCCGCCTTCGAGAAGCTCGTGACGCGGCCGAACATCGTCTTCATGAAGGACAGCCACCGCACGCCGCTCGATTTCTACAAGCTCATGAACATCGTGAAGGACAAGATCGCCGTCTTCGTCATGCAGCTCCAGATGTATCCCTACGTCACCTTCGGCGCCTCGGGCTGCTGGTCGATCTGCGCCTGGATGGGGCCGTCGCCGCTGCTCCGCTTGCGCGACGCCTGCTTCTCGGGAGACTGGGAGACGGCCAAGCAGATCTGCCTCGACATGAGCGAGGCCTACCGGGGACCGGGCCGCCCCGGCGATCTTTTCTGGCGCGAGAACTCGCACAAGCTCGTCATCAACGAGTCGGGCTATTGCGACGCGGGGCCGCTCAGGCCGCCCTTCCGCCACGTTCCCCCGGAAATTATCGAGCACAGCAAGAAGATGGCCGAGAACTGGAAGAATCTGTGCCGGAAGTATCCGCTGGAGAGCGCCGCGGCTAAGGCCTCGGGCGGCAGGGGGTGAAAATTCCCCGGCCGGGAAAATATCTCCTGAGAGGCCTGGCCTGCCTCCTCGCCGGCGCCTGCGGGCTCCTGCCCGCCGCGCTCCATGCGCAAAAAAACGAGGCGCGGAGCGTCCGAGTCGGCCTGGCGGGCCGAAACTTCAGCTTTCTGCCTTTTTTCGCCGCCGAGCGGCAGAAGTTTTTCGACCAGGAAGGCTTGAGCGTCGAGATGATCTATATGCGATCGCCGGTGGCCATACCGGCCTTGGCCGCCGGCGAGATCCAGTACACGACCCATTTCGCCTCCGTGGTCCGGAGCGCCATGAAGGGTTTCCCGGTCCGCGTCGTCCTCTCGACCTGCGATCGACAGCTGTTCTCTCTGGTCGCGCACGGGTCGATCAAGAAGGTGGCGGACCTGAAAGGAAAGGCGATCGCGGTGTCCAATCCGTTGGGGGCCCATGCGTACGTGACCACGCAGGTATTGAAAAGCTTCGGCTTGGACCCGGCCAAGGACACGAAGTACGTGTATCTCGGCGAGGAGTCCGCCTGGGTCGCCGCCCTCGAAAGCGGACTGGTCGCGGCGGCGTTCATCCAGCCGCCGACCAGCATCGTCATGAAGAAAAAAGGCTATAACATCCTGGCCGGCGCGGCCGACTACGTCGAGCTGCCCGTGACCGGACTGTCGACCTCCGTGGAGAGAATGCAGAAACATCCCGATGAGGTCCGGGCCGTGCTCCGGGCGGTCTATCGAGGGCTCCGTTTTATCAAGACCAACCGGGCCGGCGCCATCCAGCTGGTCGTCCGGTTTTTGCGCGTGAGCGAGGACGTCGCCACGGAGACCTACGACACCACCGCGAGATATTTATCCGACAACGGGGTCTCCAGCGACGCGGCGATTCAGGCCGCCATTGAAACCATCGGCGATATGAAAGACAACAAGGATGCGTCCACGGTGGCGGATTTCGGCCTGCTGAAAGAAGTGCTGGCCGCCGCCCGCTGACAAGAAGTGAAAGGAGACGACGCTGGCTAACCAAACGGCAAAACTGGGCGCTCTGCTCGACGGCAAATCCAGCTACGAGCGGTGGGCGGCGGAGCAGGGCGTGCCGGTGACCAGAACATTTTTCCTCCCCGACCTGAACCAGGTCGAGCTCGCCCCCTGGGCGCGGAAGGGCGGTCGCGGAGCGATCATCAATCTGGAAGGCACCGGCGATACCGACGACGCCTACATCTGCGAGATCCCCGCCGGCGGCAAGCTCCACCCCGAGCGCCATCTCTACGAGGAGCTCGTCTTCGTCCTCGAGGGGCACGGCGCGACGGAGGTGTGGCAGGAGGGCGGCGCCAAGCGGAGCTTCGAATGGCAGCGGGGCAGCCTGTTCGCGATCCCGCTCAACGCCTGGTCGCGGCACTACAACGGCCGCGGCGACCGCCCGGCGCGCTTCATCGCGTTTACCTCCGCGCCCCTGATGATGAACCTGTTCAACGACAACGACTTCATCTTCAACTGCCCCTATCTCTTTCGCGACCGGTTCAACGGCGAGGACGATTATTTCTCCGGCGCCGGCACCGTTCACCAGGAGCGGTTCTGGGACGTGAACTTCGTCGCCAACGTGCACGACTTGAATCTCATCGCGAGCGAGACGCGCGGCGTGGGGAATAAAACCACGGTGATCGAGATCGGCTGCAGCACGTTGGTCGCCCACATCTCGCAGTTCGCCGTCGGACGCTACAAAAAGGCGCATCGCCACGCCGCCGGAGCGCAGATCATCATCCTCGAAGGGGAGGGGTACTCGCTTTTGTGGCCCGAAGGCACGGCGGCGCGGCGCTGCGACTGGAAGCCCGACAGCATCATCTCGCCGCCGGACCAGTGGTTTCACCAGCACTTCAACGTGTCGAAAACTCAGACGCGCTATCTCGCGATTCGCTGGAACAGCAAAAAGTACAAGGTCTTCAAGGACATCGTCGACCGCAGCGTCAAGGAGGGCGGCACGC
>DASWFA010000703.1:0-2532 GCA_036394475.1 Binatia bacterium | reverse complement strand
TTGGTACTCGTCCACGCCGTAGGGGACTTTGGCCTGCGAGCCGATGATGAGCGCGGGCTCCAAGCCGATCGCCGTCGCGACCTCCAGGCCGCGCTTTTTTTCCTCGGCTTTGAGAATCATCCGGCCCAAGTGATGATCGGGCGGCGCCCAGAGCGAGAGGCGGTCTTTGCCGAGCAGCAGCATCCGGTGGATCGACAGATTGCGCGCGCCCGTGTCCGGGTCCTTGCCGACCTGCACGCCGATGGTGACGTAGGGACCGACGTCCTTTTCCGCGTGTGTGATGATCGGGAGCTTGTGGAGATCAATCTCGCTCCCGGTCCAGCGGACTTCCTTGACCGGGCCGGTCGCGGCCAGCTCCGGCGAGATGCGCTTGTCCTCCAGCGTGAGGTAGCGCTCGAGCAATTCCTCCTCAGGCACGCCGAGGCCGAGGGCGATCAGCCTCCGCGTCGCGAACAGGCCGCCGAGGACGCGCCAGCCGGCGAAGCCTTTGACGTTTTCATAGAGCAGCGCGGGGCCTTCGATGTCGGAGGTTTTGCGGATGCCGGCGGCGATGTCGTATTTGGAGCTGACTTCTTCCTTGACGCGGACGAGCTGTTTTTTTTCTTCGAGGAAGGAAAGATAACCGCGCAGGTCTTCGAACATACGGCTCTCCTTAATAACGTCTACGAGAGTACCGCCTTACGCCACGGAGAACCAGAACCCCTCCCCACCCGCGCCCGAAGGGCGCGCATCAACGAGCCGAGGGCACCAGACGTGAAGGCTCAATGACTTGCGAGGTGCTTGGCACATACGTTCATTTACTTTCTGGACGGGTCTCCATGCTGAAAGTTCAAGAGCCGCCTCAAGGCAGATCCCTATTGCCCTCGGCGCGGAGAGGCGCGCCCTGAGGGCGCATCCTATCCCCATTGCCCTCGGGCCGGAGAGGTTCGCCGCGAGGTCGCGCGGTACTATTTGTCATAGATCGTAATTCTCAGCGGCTTGCCCCGGCCGCCCTCCGGACACGCGCTGATGCCGACGAGGCAATCCATCTCGGCGCGGAGCTCCATGGAATCTCCGCCCGGCCGCGGCCGTGTCATCGCGTAGCGCATCGAGCCGGTCTTGGCGTTGATCACCATGGTCTGAAAAATATTGAGCGGGCTCGGCACGTCGGCCTTGGCGACCTTGTAGGGCTGGAGCGCCCGGGCGAGGTTTTCCCAGCAGCCGTGCTTGGGCGCGGCGCCGCGCTTCCGGCCGAGCCTCTTCCACGTCCCGCCGTAAATCGCGAAAATCTTATCGCCCCATTTTTTGTAGAACGACGTGCTGCACATCCCTTTTTCCATGTCGTGCGTGCCCCGGTAGGTGTCCTTTATGATCGTCATCATGACGTTGTTGTACTTGGAGATCAGCACGTCGCCGGTGGTGACGTAAATTTTCCCCTGGTCGACTTTCGTGCGCGCCTGGTCGAAGCGCTCGCTCACGTCGCCGAGATTGAAGACCACGAAATCGGCGGTCGACTCGCCGGTCACGCGGATGATCCGCCCTTTTTTGACGACGAAGGTTTTGCCGGTGTTTTTTTGAATGACGGTTTCGCTTTGGGCCATGTCCGCTCCTCGCTGTTGTTAGGACCCTCATACGTCATCCGATGGCGTCGATCAAGCGGCAGCCGCGCCGACGCCGCTTGTTCTTTTGAGCGGCAAATGGGTAAGCTTAACGTGTTGACAGGCCCGGTTCGATGATGGAGAATGCGCGGCGATTCATGGAACCCACCGCTCACGACCCCGCGGCGGCCCTGCCGGACGCGAATTCACTGGTCATCCGAGTCGAGAACGTTTACAAAGCCTTCCAGACGCCCGACCACGGCCGGATGGCCGCGCTCGAAAACATCATCTTGAACATTCCCTACGGGGAATTTATTACGATCGTAGGCCCCTCCGGCTGCGGCAAATCGACGCTGCTGAAGCTCATCGCCGGGCTGACGCCGATCTCCGCCGGCCGCATCTTCTATCAGGGCGACGAAGTGCAGAGCCTCAACACCAAGGTCGGCTACGTGCCGCAGGAGAGCAAGCTCTTCCCGTGGCTGACCCTGGAGGAGAACGTCGCCTTCGGGCTCGACTCCAAGCGCTACCCGCGCGAAAAACGCGACGGGCTGCTCGGCCATTTTATCGAGCTCGCCGGCCTCGCCGGATTCGAGAAGTATTACCCGGCGCAGCTCTCGGGCGGCATGAGCAAGCGGGCGTCGATCATCCGCGCGCTCGCCTACGAGCCGCCGGTTATTTTGATGGACGAGCCGTTCGGACCGCTCGACGCCCAGACGCGCATGGTCTTGCAGGACGAGCTGTTGAAAATCTGGGAGCAGAAGCGCCAGACGATCCTCTTCGTGACGCACGACCTGGTGGAAGCGGTCGCGCTGGCGGACCGGGTCGTGGTCATGTCGCACCGCCCCGGCCGGATCAAAGACGTCATCGAGGTGCCGATGAAGCGGCCGCGCAACATTTTCGAGATCCACCGCCAGGAAGGCTTCGACGAAGCCTACGACCGGCTGTGGAACATCTT
>DASWFA010000702.1:0-2367 GCA_036394475.1 Binatia bacterium | reverse complement strand
GGGCCCGCCGAGGACGAGCCGCTCGGGCGGGATATCGAGGCCGGGGCCGCCGCCGCCGCGCTTCACCCGATACCAGCCGCAGAGGCGGTATTGCAGGTAGCCCCAGAGCATCACGGGCAGAAAAGCCGGGTGAAGATCGAGGCCGCCGCGCCACCCCAGCTCCCAGCCGACCGCGAGGAGCGGATAGAGGATGAAAGTGCGGACCGGCGTGCGCTTGAGAAATCTCTTGAGAGCCGACATGCGTGAACGAGCTATAGCAAAGATGCGCCGCGCCTGAAAGCGCGCAGTTGTCTTCCACCCGTCATGCCGCTCGATCCGACCACCATCGCCGTCGGCGCCGCGCTGCTCCTCGCGGCCTTCGTCAAGGGGACGAGCGGCATGGGCTTCCCGATGATCGCGACGCCGATGGTGGCGCTCCTCCTCGACATCCAGACCGCCATCGTCATCCTCATCATCCCCAACCTGCTCATGGACGCGACGCAGATCTTTCGCGGCCGCCTCTCCACGGAGATCTTCCGGCGCTTCAAGTGGCTGCTCGTCTGGACGGTGGTCGGGGTTTTTTTCGGCACCAAGGTGCTGGTGATGCTGCCGGTCTGGATCTTGAACCTCACGCTCGGCGTCACGATCCTCGCGTTCGTCGCCTGGAGCCTGTTCAAGGTCGAGTTCGAGGTCCCGCCCCGGATGGAAAAACTGCTCTCGCCCGCGGTCGGCCTGGTGGGCGGATTTTTAAACGGCATGACCAACTCGGCCGGCCCCGCGCCGGCGATCTACCTCTACAGCCTCAGGCTCCCCAAGGTCGAGTTCATCAAGTCGATCGCGACGATCTTCATCGTCACCAAGCTCAGCCAGCTCGCCGCCGTCTCGACCTGGAACCTCTTCGCCCCCGCGACGCTCGAGCTCTCGCTCGAGGTCACGCTCCTCGTGCTCGCCGGCTTTTACCTCGGCCTGAAAACCCAGGACCGGGTGAATCAAGAGACTTTCAACCGCGCCCTGCTCGTGATCCTGTTCGTCATCGGCGCGGTGTTCGTCTGGCGGGCGCTCAGTTAGATTTTCGCCGTGGTCTCGATCTCGACGAGCTTGCCGGCGGCGGAATAGCCGTCGACGAAGGCGAACTCCATCTCGGGGATCTCGGCCGTAACCGATTTCCGAAATAAATCCTTCATGGTTTCGATCTTCTGGCTCCGGTGGAGATAAAAAGACATCTTCACCACCTGCTCCCACGACGCGCCGGCGTCGGCGAGCGAGGCGGCGATGCGCGGCAGGATGTTCGCCGTCTGCTCTTCCAGCGTGGGGAGCACCGTGGTGACGCCGGAGAGAACCACGACCGAGTCGTAGACCAGGTAGCGCAGCGGCACGATCGGCGGGTCATATTCTTTCAAGATTTTATTCGCGCCCGGGCGCGCCGGCCGCATCGCCAGCAGGTCCACGGCGACCGCGGCGCCGGAATCGAAGCGCTCCGGCGCGATATAGCTGGAGCTCGCGGAGCGCGCCTTCCCGGCGAGCGCCCGCACCCGCTCCGCGCTTCCCAAGTCCCGGCTCTGCCGGTCTTTGCCCCAGAGCCGGCTCCGCACCGTGTGGTCCAGCGACAGCCCGACGGCGCCGAGCTCGCGCTCGCAGCGCGAAAAAATCTCCCGCGCCTCGGCCGCCGCCGTCGCGCCCGGTTGCGCCTCGGCGGAAAGCTCGACGAATTCCCGCCCCAGCCAGGAAAAGATTTTTTTGGTCATGGACGTTTACAGCCCCGGCGCGTAGAGGTCGGGCGGCAGGCCGCCGATGTACTCGACCGCTTCCTTCAGCGGCACGACGTCGGCGTACTTCATGTTCATGTCGAATAAGTTGATCTTGTGCGACGCCTGGCCGCGGTCGAAGACGCACTCCTCGACCACTGCGACCTTAAAATTATACGAGAAGGCGTCGAGCACGCTCGCGCGCACGCAGCCGCCGGTGGTGCAGCCGGCGACCAGGACCGTGTCGGCCTTGATCTCGTTCAGCATGCTCATGAGCGCCGTGCCGAAAAAGGCGCTGGGCTTTTGCTTGCGCACCAGCACGTCGCCCGGCCGGGGCGCGATCTCGGCCACGATGTCGTTGCCCTTGGCCCAGGCGTTGCCGATGTCCTCCGCGCCGCGGCTGTTCTTGCCGTGCCAGCGGCCGTAGGCGAGCGGGCTCCCGCCCTCGTGGCCGGTGGTGTAAAAAGTCGGCAGATTTTTTTTGCGGCCGGCTTCGAGCAGCTCGCGGATATGATGCACGCCCTGCCAGCCCTCCTCGCCGCAGCTGTTGCGGAAGCGCTCGATCGACTGGACGATCGGCTCGGGCTTGTCGCCGACGAAGTTGTAGTTCATGTCGATCACCAGCACGGCCGGGCGCGCGCCA
>DASWFA010000701.1:0-3141 GCA_036394475.1 Binatia bacterium | reverse complement strand
GGCGAGAGGGAAGAGCACCGCCGGCCGGCGCTCGCGAGCCTCGCCGCCGCCAACGGCAACGGCGCCAGCCGGGCCAAGAAAGTCGTCCACCTGGGCACCATCGTGGACGACCTCGACGCGCCCACCTGGCAGAGGAACAAGCAGCGGAGCGAGGAGGCCGAGCCCGTGACGCTGGAAAAGACCGCGGCGCAGTTCGGCCAGGACGACGACGCCAAGTTCGACGTGCCGACGTTTTTAAGGAGGCAGATGGACTAGAGCAACAACGTTCCGTAAGCATCCGTTCGTCTACTTCGCGCCAGGCTGCGTCCCCCCGCAGTCCTGATCTCCGCGGCGTTTCCCGGACGTCTTTCTCGGCATACACTCTCGCGCGGCGGTATTTTCCCGTCTCATACGGTATTTATATTAGCGGCGGCGCTACCGGGAAGTCTTAATTTTTTTGCCGGCTTGAACCGTTCCAGCACCGGTTGAATCAACCTATCGATCAAGTCGATGTGGCCGATTCCGGTGCTTCTCAGAGCCAAGGGATACTACTGTCCAAGTTCGACCGAATGGCGAGTAGCTAGGACTTTAATCGCTCCCGCCAATAACCCGGCCGACGGTGGTGATGGGCAAATGCTATGATCCAAAGATCGTTGTCGTGGTCAACGAAAACGATGGATAGGGGAACCGTTTGACCAGAACTCGGCGGGCTTCTATTGAAGCTTGAAGGCTGATGACTGGCGAGGCGGATAACGGCGCCTTGAGAAGGCGTGCGATCGCATCGTCGATCGCACTTCGGAAATCTTGTCCAAGTCCGGTGCGCCGCGCCTCGTACCACCGCTGCGCCTCGATCAGTTCGTCCTCCGCTTCGTCGAGGACGATGACGCGGCGGTCCATTAAGATCGGCGCTTAAGGCGCTCGCGAACTTCGGGCCAGGGCCGTCCCTTCGCCTGGCCGGACCGCACGCGCTCGACGCGCCGCGCGATCTCGGCCGCCCACGCGGCCTCGACGTTTTCCTCGGACTCACCGTCCAGGCTGGCAAGCAGCTCGGCGGCGAGTTCGGCCCGCTCCGCTATGGAGAGCCGCTTGGCCTTGCTCAGGATATCGTCGGTCGTCCTGCTCATGGCAGAATAATACGGCCCGTCCCCATAATTGTCCAGTTTGGTCGGAAAGCGGACCAACCGAGTGGGACTCAAGCCCCGAAGCTCGTCTTGAGCTTCTTTTCTTTCTTGTGCCGCTCCAGCGCGAGCCGGATCAGCCGATCGATCAGCTCGGTGTAGCCGACGCCGCTGGCTTCCCAGAGCTTGGGGTACATGCTGATCTTGGTGAAGCCGGGAATGGTGTTGATCTCGTTGACGATCACTTCTTTTTCGCCCCGGAGGAAGAAGTCCACGCGCGCCATGCCCTCGCAGCAGAGCGCCCGGAACGTCTGGACGGCGATGCGCTGGATGTCTTCGACGACGCCGGCCGGAAGCTTGGCCGGAATCTCCAGCGCGGCGCCCTTGGCGTCCAAGTATTTGGCCTCGTAGGAATAAAACTCGTGCCGCGTGACGATCTCGCCCGGCAGCGATGCGATCGGGTCGTCGTTGCCGAGCACCGAGCACTCGATCTCCCGCCCCTGGATGAACTCCTCCAGCAAAATCTTCTCGTCGTAGCGGAAGGCGTCTCTCACCGCGGCGGCGAATTGCCGCGCGTCCTTCACCTTGTGGATGCCGACCGACGAGCCGCAGTTGGCGGGCTTGACGAAGAGCGGCAGGCCCAGCGCGCGCGCCGCCGCCGCGAAGTCGATCCCGTCCGAGCGGCGCGCGGGCAGAAACCGGGCGATCGGGAGGCCCGCGTCCCGGAGCAGCCGCTTCATCACGTCCTTGTCCATGCCGACGGCGGAGCCCAGCACGCCCGCGCCGACGAACGGGATGTCGGCCATCTTGAGCAGCCCCTGCACCGTGCCGTCCTCGCCGAACGTGCCGTGCAGGATGGGGAAAACCACGTCCACCGGCCGGTCGCTCCGCCGGCCCGAGAGGCGGAGCCACTGCCGGGTCTTGTCTCCCGGCACCAGCGCCAGGGCGCCGCCGGGGCGCGCGAAGCGGATCGCCCGGGGGCGGTCGGCCCGCTCCAGCACCCGCGCGTCGTCGGTGAAATACCACCGGCCTTTTTTATCGATGCCGATCAGGACGACGTCGTATTTTTTCTTGTCGATCGCCTGGACGACGTTCCGGGCGGAGATGATCGAGATCTCGTGCTCGGCGGATTTTCCGCCGAAGAGGACGGCGACGCGGAGTTTTTTTCTCATGCGGACAGAATTCGCGCCACGGGGCGCCGGGGGTAGAGCAAGGCTATAGTTTTTTGGCCGGCGGCGCCGCGTACTCCGCCACTTTGGCGATCGTGCCCGGATACTGCCGCTTCTCGAATTTAAAGACGAAGTATTTCGATTTTACCGGATCGCCCTTGGCGTCGAAGGCGATCGCGCCGGTCACGCCCTGGTATTGAATCTTTCTTACCGCTTCGGAGACCTGTTTCCGCGTCGGCTTTTTTCCGCCCAATTCGTTGATCGCCTGCTCGATGGCCTTGATGCCGACCGCGGCGGCGACGTAGCCGTACAGGCCGAACGACCCGATCTCCTTGCCGAAGCGCTGCTTGTATTTTTCCGCGAAGGCCATCGTTTCCGGCGAGAGGTTTTTCGGCGGCGCCACGGTGGTGTAGTAAGAGCCGACCACGGCGTTGCCGGCGATCTTGGCCATCTCCGCGTCGTCCAGGCCGTCCGGCCCCATGAAGGCCGCCTTGACGCTTTTCTCTCGCATCTGCTTGAGCAGCAGGCCGCCCTGGTTATAAATGCCGCCGAAGTAGACGAGATCGGGATTTCTCGCCTTGATCGGAATGATCAGCGGGCCGAAGTTCGTCCGCTCCTCCGTGCCTTCGAAGGCCAGTATCTTCAGCCCCAGTTTTTTCGCCTCGTCGCGGAAGTTCTCGGCCACGCCCTGGCCGTAAACCGTCTTGTCGTGAATGATGTAAACCGTCTTGGCCTTCAAATCCTCCGCGGCGAAGCGGGCGCCCACGGGACCCTGGACGTCGTCGCGGCCGCATACCCGGTTGACGTTGGGATAGCCGCGGTCGGTGATCTCGGTCGCGGTGTTGGCGGGCGAGATCATGGTCAGGAGAGATTCT
>DASWFA010000700.1:0-1530 GCA_036394475.1 Binatia bacterium | reverse complement strand
GGGTCGGTGACGGCGAAGGAGGAAGGACGAATCAAGGCGGTAGGCGATAGGCGGTAGAAAGACAAAGAGAGATCAAATCCGAAATTCAAAACTCAACCTTCAAAATTCAAAATTCCGTTGGAGGGGACCGTGGCAGAGCCGTCCGTAACATCGGGTGAGACAGATATTTTCGCGGAGGCGCCGCCGGCGCCCAGGCGGCGCGCGCGCTTTTTTGTCTGGCTCGCGGTTCTCTTGATCATCCTCGTCTGGTCTTTCCGGGGCGCGAAGATCCGGCCCGCCGAGCTCTTCCAGGGCATTCCGCAGATCTTCGACACGGTCGGGCGCATGCTGCCGCCCGATTTTTCCAAGATCACCGACGCCAGGAGCTATTTCCCGCCCGAAGGCCTCTCGGCGGCCGAGCTGCTGTTGCCGCTGCCGCTCTCGGAAGCGCAGCAGCGGGTCAAGCGCCGCTGGTGGGACTATGCCTTTCCCCAGACGATCGTCGGCGCGACGATCGAGACGGTGCAGATGGCGCTCGCGGGTACGTTTCTCGCGCTCGTGGTCGCGTTTCCGCTCGGCTTTCTCGCCGCGCGCAACACCACGCCGCACCCGCTGGTCTATTCGGGCGTGCGCGGGGCGATGAACCTAATGCGCACGATCCCCGACCTGGCGCTCGGGCTCCTCTTCGTCGCCGCCGTCGGCCTCGGCGCTTTCGCCGGCACGCTGGCGCTGTTCATCCACACGTCTACGGTTCTGGGGAAGCTCCTCTCCGAATCGGTCGAGAACATCGACGAAGGGGTGGTCGAGGCGATCCGCGCCACCGGCGCAGGCTACACGCAGGTGCTCGCCTTCGCCGTGGTGCCGCAGATCCTCCCGGATCTCATCTCGTTCACGCTCTACCGCTTCGAGACCAACATCCGCTCGGCGTCGGTTTTGGGCTTGATCGGCGCGGGCGGCATCGGCTATCTCATGAACACGAGCTTCCGGACGTTCCAGTACCAGGAGGCGGCGGCGATCGTCGTGGTCCTGGTCGTTCTGGTGATGCTGGTCGATTACGCGAGCTCGCGATTAAGGGAGTGGGTCGTTTAAAAAGTTTCGGGTTTATTTTAAAGTTTCGAGAATGACTTGAAACCTGAAACCCGAAACTTGAAACTGCGGCAGCATGGAAAGGGGAAGACGAGATGAATTTTAAAGTGGTGGGCGCCCCGACATCGCGCATCGAGGGGCCGGAAAAGGTGGGCGGCAAGACGGTGTACACGGCCGACGTGCGGCGGCCCGGCATGCTCTGGGGCAGATGCCTCCGCAGCCCCTACGCCCATGCGCGCATTCTCCGCGTGCATACCGAGCGGGCGAAAAAAGTAAAAGGCGTGGCGGCGGTGCTCTCCGGCGCCGACTTGCCGCCGTTCCGCGTCGGGCTGAGCCTGCAGGACACGCCGATGCTGGCGCAGGGGAAGGTCCGCTTCATGGGCGAGAAAGTCGCCGCCGTCGCGGCCGAGACCCTCGAAGCTGCGGAAGAGGCGCTCGCGCTCGTCGAAGTCGATTACGAGGAGC
>DASWFA010000699.1:0-2177 GCA_036394475.1 Binatia bacterium | reverse complement strand
GTTTGATATGAAGGGAATCTCTTGTAGGGCGGTCAGAAATGTCCCAGCTACAAGGCGGTGAGAACCGACGAGCGCAGACGTACTCTTTTTTTACGTCGAGCGAGGCGGTGCTCGCGCAACTAACGTAACGCCCGGCCGGTGCGTCTCGAAGGGCCGATGCGTCCGACTACGGAGTTTCAACCGTACTTAACGGTCGCGCGTAGCACCGGCCCATCGCATCGGCCCGGAGAGATGCCTCGGCCGGGCTACGGTAGATGGGCCATTTTCAGCAGCCTACGGGTACATATATTCGATCGGAGGCGACTCGAACTCCGTCTCGATCTTCGCCACGCCCGGCACGGTTTCGGCGACGCGGACGATCTCCTGCTCCAGGTCGAGGTTTGCGAGGATGCCGGAGAGGCGCACCCGCCCCTGCTCGACGCCGACGTTGATCGTCAAGTTGCGGGTCTTGGGCGAGACGATGAGCGCCGCCTGCACCCGCGCGGCGATCGTCAGGTCCTGGAACGTGCGCTCGGACTCGGCGGTCGGCTGGTATTCCGGACGGCGCGAGGCCTCGACGATCAGATGCGCCGCGCTCTCGAGGCTCATGTGGCCGACGTTGACGACGATATCGTAGCGGCTCGGGTCGCGCCAGTCGCCGCCGAACAGGGCATGGAGCCGCCGCGTCCGGGCCTTGTCCACCTGCTCGATGTAGTGCAGCGCCGCGGTCTCGCTCATGCCCTCGCGGGCGCGCACCTGCTCGATGCGGTAGCTCATCGGCGCGGTGAGATAGACCCGGAGCACGTGGCGGACGCCGGGAAAGAGGTCCTGCCCGGCGTGGCCGTGGTAGACGAGGTTGCCGCCCTGCGCGACTTCTGACATCGCGGCCTGCAGCACGATGCGATAGAGCCGGAGCCCCTCCTGCCACCTCTCCCACCAGTGCGGCGCGCTGTCGAGGATTTCGGTGAACTTCGCCTCCGGGATGCCGTAGCGCTCGCTCGCCTGCATCAGGACTTCGCGGCTGACGCAGCGATAGCCCAGCCGCGCGGCGACCAGCTCCGCCAGCTCCGGCCCGCCGCTGAAAGCCCCTCGCGTGATAGTGATAATGGACATCTGTGGCTACCTCCTTATCACCCAAGCTTATGGAACCCGCCGACTCCGGCCTACCCTTTAGCATGTAGCCGTCGGCCGGTTCAAGGGTTTATGCTCTAGGGGGGTTAAGGCTTAAACTCCGCCTATTCGCCTTGACTCCGGGTCCGATTCGATGCAGAAGGGTGCCTGTCCCCATGAGCACCGCAAACCGCCTCGCTTTCTCGCTCGCTCTCGCCTGGATCGCGCTCGCGCCCGCGCCGTCGTTTTCCGACGGCAAGATCCTCGTCTCCGCGCCGTCGCGGTCGCTCACATGGTTTCCCGCCGAGCTCGCCCGCGAGAAGGGATTTTTCAGGGACGAAGGGCTGGACGTCGATTTCGTGATCATGAACCCGCGCGTGGCGCTGCAGGCCTTGATATCCGGCGACGTGGCCTACACCACCGCGCTCGGCTCGACGATCCGGGGCGCCGTCAGGGGGCTGCCGCTCCGCGTCGTGCTGACCATTTGCGAAAAACCGCACTTCGCGCTGATCGTCAAACCGGGCATCGGCTCGGTCGGAGAGCTCAAGGGGAAACTTCTCGGCATCTCCTCCTTCGGCGCCAGCAGCGACACCATGGCGCGCGCCGTGCTCGTCAAATACAAGCTGACGCCCATGCAGGACGTGAAGATCCTCGCGGTCGGCGGCGGGCTCAACCGCCTCGCCGCGCTCAAATCCGGCGCGATCGACGCCACGCTGATCGAGGCGCCGTACAATATCATGCTCGAGCAGGAAGGCTTCCCCCGCCTGCTGTTCGTCGGCGACGTGGTTCCCTCGCCGATCGCCGGGTTCGGCGCGCTGCTCGAGCGCATCCACAAGCAGCCCGGCGAGGTCCGCAAAATGGTGCGCGCCACGCTGCGCGCGATCGGGTACGCCAGGACGAACCGCCCGGAGAGCGTCCGGTCGATCGCCCGCTGGACCGGCATGGAGGCGCGCCTCGCCGAGGGAAGCTACGACCTCGCCGCCGGGACCTGGACGCCGAACGGCATGCCCGGAGCCGCCGCGCTCGCCGCGACGATGGAAGAGGTCCAGCGCGAGCTCAAGCTCGAGCGCCCGCCGGAGCCTTCTCAG
>DASWFA010000698.1:0-3038 GCA_036394475.1 Binatia bacterium | reverse complement strand
GATTTTTGCGCCATCCGGGATGTCTCCTTCACCGCCGAGCGCGGGCAAATCCTGGGGCTGCTCGGCCCCAACGGCGCCGGCAAGACGACTACGATGCGGATCGTCACCGGCTTCATGCCGGCGAGCGAGGGAACCGTTTCCATCGAGGGCTTCGACGTGGCGGCCGAGTCGCGGCAGGCGCGCCGGTCGATCGGCTATCTGCCGGAGAATCCCCCGCTTTACAACGACATGACCGTCGGAGCCTATTTGAAATTCGCCGGGCGCATCAAGGGCGTGGGCCGGAGCGATCTCGCCGGCGCGCTGGAGCGCGTGCTCCGGCAATGCTTTTTGACCGACGTCGCCGGGCGCATCGTCGGCCGCCTGTCGAAGGGCTACCGCCAGCGCGTCGGCCTGGCGCAGGCGCTGATCCACAATCCGCCGGTGCTGGTCCTCGACGAGCCCACCATCGGCCTCGACCCGCGGCAGATCATCGAGATCCGCGGCCTCATCCGGGAGCTCGCGGCCGACCGCACCGTCATCCTTTCGACCCATATCCTTCCGGAAGTCTCGCAGATCTGCGGCAAGGTCGTCATCATCAACGACGGCAGCGTGGTGGTGGAGAAAAATCTGAGCGAGCTGGCCGCGGGCGCGAGCCTGGAGGAAGTCTTTCTCCGCTACATCTCCAGGGAGGCCGCGGCGAAGCCACCTGAACTCCGCAACTCTCAACTCGAAACATAAAACCATGTCCTGAGCGAAGCCGAAGGACCGAAACTCGAAACTATTCTTAGCATGCGCAACGTTTTGACCATCGCCGGCAAAGAGCTCCGCTCGCTTTTCGTCTCGCCCATCGCCTACGTGGTGCTGACCGGCTTTCTCCTGCTGGGCGGCTGGTTTTTCTTCAATTTACTTTTTCGCTTCACCTACCTCGTGACGCTCTACACCGGGATGCAGAACGCCGGCGGCCTCGAGGGGCTCAACTTGAACGACCACGTGATGGCGCCGCTGCTGAACAACCTCACCATCGTGCTCGTGATCATGATCCCGCTCATCACGATGCGCGCCTTCGCCGAGGAAAAGCGCAGCGGCACCTACGAGCTGCTCCTGACCGCGCCGCTCACGGTGGGCGAGATCGTGCTCGGCAAGCTCTTCGGCCTGCTCGCCTTCGTCTTTTTCATGATCCTGCTCACCGGGATCTATCCGGCGATCCTGTGGTTCTACGGCAACCCGGAATGGGGGCCGCTCGCGGCGGGCTACCTGGGGCTCGCTCTCCTCGGCGCCGTGTTCGTCTCGGTCGGCCTGCTCACGTCGTCGCTCACCGAAAACCAGATCGTCGCCGCCGTCGCCTGCTTCGTCGTCCTGCTGCTCCTCTACGTGGTCTCCTGGCCGGCCGAGACCGCCGGCGTCGCCATGGGCGGCGTGCTCAAATATCTCTCGGTCGTCGATCACTTCGGCGAGATGGTCAAGGGACTCGTCGATACCCGGGACATCGTCTATTTCCTGAGCCTGATTATTTTGAGCCTGTTCCTCACCCACCGGGCGGTGGAGGCGTCGCGCCAGGCGCCATGACCAAGCTGCTCGAGATCTCCGGCCTGTGCGGCGCCGTTCTGCTGGTCTTCGGCCTGATCGCGTTTTTCTTCACCGAAAACGTCTTCGACCCCTACGTCCTGGTCCACCTGGCGCTCGGCGGCGTCTGCCTGGCGGCCTATCTGATCACCCGGGGGCGCGGTTTTCTGGCCTCGCTCCGGCGCCGCTCGACCCGCTACGGCCTCGGCGCGGCGGTCTATTCGCTCCTGCTCGCGGGCGTCCTCGTCCTCGCCAACTACCTCGGCGTCCGCCACCACTACCGCTGGGACCTGACCGAGTCGCGCGTCTACAGCCTCTCGCCGCAGACGGCCAAGGTGGTGGGACAGCTCGGGCAGGACCTCATGGTTTACGGATTTTTCGAAAAAGGCGAGAACTCGAAAATCGCCGACCTGATCAAGAGCTATACCTACCAGTCGCCGCGGGTGAAATTCACCGCGGTCGATCCCGACCGCCACCCGGAGCTGGCCAAGCGGTTCAAGGTCCAGCAGGTGAACACGCTGCACCTGAGCTACGGGCAGGAGTCCACCAACATCACCGAGCCGACCGAGGAGGCGGTCACCAACGCGATCATCAAGCTCACCAAGGCGACCAAGAAAAACGTTCTGTTCCTGACCGGCCACGGCGAGCCCAGGCTCGACGACCGGGAAAGCCCGCGCGGCTACGCCGCGGCCCGGGCCGCCCTGGAGAACGAGAACTACCAGGTGAAGGAGATCCTGTTATCGACCCAGGAAAAAGTCCCGGACGACGCCTCGCTCCTGATCGTCGCCGCGCCGGAAAAGCCGCTCACCGAGCACGAGACCGGGGCGATCGAAAATTATTTGAAAAACGGCGGGCGGCTTCTGCTCCTGCTGCCGGCGGCGCCGGGCGACGACGGGCTGAAAGAGCTGGCGCGCGCCTGGGGCGCCGAGGCGGGCGACGACGTCGTGGTCGACCAGGTGATCCGCCTGTTCGCCGGCCCGTCGCTGGGCGTGGAGCCGATCGCCGAGAGCTACAACGCCGCGCACCCGGCCACGCGCGACTTCAAGGAGCGCACGCTCTTTCCCATGGTCCGCTCGGTCGAGCCCGTCAAGACCAATCCCGCCCTCGACGCCGTCTCGCTGGCCCAGACCAGCGCGACGAGCTGGGCGGAAAAAGACCTCGCCGGCGTCTTCAAGCAGGGCAAGGCGTCGCTCGGGCCGGACGATAAGAAGGGGCCGATCTCGGTCATGGTCGCGGCGTCGGCGAGCGTCAAAAAGCTCGGCGGCGAAAAAGACGGCGAGGCGAAGGTGGTCGTGGCGGGGAGCGCCGGCTTCGCCAGCAACCGCTACATCAATATTTTCTTCAACCGGGACTTTTTCCTCAACGTCGCCAACTGGCTGGTCGGCCAGGAAGAGCTGATCTCGATCCGCCCGCGCGCCGTGCGCGCCTCGCGCCTCCAGCTGACCGAGGCGGAGGGCGCGGCGGTCTTCTATCTCTCGTTTTTGATCCTGCCGGAG
>DASWFA010000697.1:0-2344 GCA_036394475.1 Binatia bacterium | reverse complement strand
CCCGGCGCGGCGACGCTCTTGGCCGCGGTCTCCGCCCTGGTCCTCGGGCTCAACCGCGAGGCGCACTACGGCCTCGACCGCGCGACCGCCGGGCTGTTCTTGCTCTTCGCCGCGCTGCTGGCGCTGTTTATCTTTCTCGAGCGGCGGGCGGCCGAGCCGCTGCTCGACCTGGGCTTGTTCAAAGAGAGGGCCTTCGCGGCCGGGGTGCTGACCCTGGCGCTCGTCTCGCTTTCCCAGACGTCGACGTTCTTCCTGCTGCCGTTCTACCTGCAGGGGCTGATGGGGCTGACGCCGACGGAGGTGGGGGTCACGCTGATCTTCTATTCCGTGGTGATCGTCTTCCTGGCGCCGGTCGGCGGCTCTTTGTCCGACCGCTTCGGGCCGCGGCTGCTCTGCATCGCCGGCTGCCTCGGGACCTTCGTGGGGGTGGCGCTGATGGCCCGGCTCGGGCTCGATTCGAGCCGGCTCGGGGTGATCGTCCCGCTGATGATCATGGGGCTCGGCTGGTCGCTGTTCGCCTCGCCGAATTTGAGCGCGCTGTTCGGCTCGGTGACGCCCGACCGCTTCGGCGCCGTCGGCGGCATGACCGTGACGACGGCGAACATCGCCAACGCGGTCGGCGTGTCGCTGGCGAGCATGCTGTTCGCCCGCTGGCTCGAATGGGGCGGCGCGCCGGCCGCGGCGGACTATCACGAGTGGTCCCGGGCGCCGGCGGCCTATCTTTCCGCCTTCCGCCATTCCTGGCTGATAATCACCGGCTTCGCCCTGGTCGCGCTGTCGATCGCGGCGGCCAGGAAAAAGCCGGCGCGGGCGAAAGCCGGCGTTCCGGAGAAAAAAGGGGACTAACTCTCGCCGCCCGCGGGATGGTGGTCGATGTGGATGTAGGCTTCGATGAAGCGCGCGATCCGCGGCTCGTCGAACTCGTCGAACTTGTCGAGCCGCGTCCAGGCGGTGAGCGCGATCTTGTTGCTCATGCCCGGATAGGGGGAGAGGACCACGTGGTCGTATTTGCGGACGATGCTCTCGAGCTTGGCGACGAGCGCCTTGCAGTCCGGCGCGGCGGCCGTGCAGTTGTAGTTGATGACCACGCCGCCGTCTTCGAGATTATGCACCAGGTACTCTTTGGGGACCGGATCGGGGTGGATGCCCCAGGTGGCGATCTGCGGCACGTGCGGCCCGGAAGAGGGCGGGTCGCTGTTGTACTTCGTCAGCCCGAGCTCCCCCTGGGTGATGTGGCGGTTGCCCAGGCTCTTGACGAACTGTCCGGGCGAGCCCTCGCTCCACCGGCTGTAGGCCCAGTAGCCGATCCCCGCCAGCAGCAGGGCCGCGACCGCGAAGACGGCCGCTTTTTGCGCCAGGGACGTGGTCTGCCTCTTGTGGCGGCTTTTTTGCCGGCCCTCTTTCTTGGCTTCGCGCTCGGCCCGCCGGCGCTGGGTGCGTGAGATCTCGGCCATTTAGAACTCCATGGTTTCAAGTTTCGGGTTTCAAGCAGCTAGAAACTTTAAACTCGAAACGAGAAACTTTTTTTAAAGCGTTGTTTTCACCGCCGGCCGCTCGAGCATCCGCTCCACCCACCGCTGGATCCCGGGCAGGCGTTCGATCTCCACCTGGTAGCGTCGGCGCCGGACGAAAAAGGGGAGGAAGGTGATGTCCGCCAGCGAGTAGCCGCCGGCGAGATATTCGCGCCCGGCGAGCGCGTTCTCGATCACATCCAGATACTCGTCCATGCTTTTTTTCGCCTTGTCCTTGTCCGGGCCGTGCAGAATCTCATGCGCCGTCGCGTGGAGCCGGCTGTTGGCGTAGTCCATCCAGATCCGGACGCGCGCCCGCGCTCTCAAATCCTCCGGCATGAGCCGGACTTCGGGATGCTTCTCTTCGAGGTATTCGTTGATGATGTTGGACTCGTAGATCACCGCGTCGTCGTCGACCAGCACCGGCACCTTGGCGTAGGGGTTCAATTCGAGCAGGTCCTTGGGCTTGTTCTTGAGGTCCACCTCGACCAGCTCGTAGGCGATCTTTTTCTCCGCCAGGACAATCCTTGTCCTGTGAGCGAACGGTCAGGTATGGGTGGAATAGAGCTTCCGCATGGGAGTCGTCTATCACTAATCCCCGCGTTTCTCCAGCCGGTCTCTCAGCCCGTCGCCCGCCAGATTGAGCGCCAGGACCGTCGCCATGAGGGCGAGGCCGGGATAGGCGGTGAGGTGGGGCGCGACCAGGATGAACTGCCTGCCTTCGTTCAGCAGCGCGCCCCAGGAAGGGGTCGGCGGCTCGGCCCCCAGGCCGAGGAAGCTCAGGCTCCCTTCGGCGATGATCGCCGCGGCGACGCCGAACGTGCCTTGAATCA
>DASWFA010000696.1:0-4580 GCA_036394475.1 Binatia bacterium | reverse complement strand
CCGCTGGGGCAGCAAGAAGTTCTACGGCATCATGGGCGAAGGCGGCGGGCAGACCGACGTGGACATCAAGCTCGGCGGCCACCAGATCGAGTACGAGGACGAAGACCCGATGGTGCGGCGGATTTTCGAAGAGGCGTGCGCCAAGTCGGGGGCCGGGAGCCAGATGGAAAAGTACTACAAGAAGTCGGCCTAGCGAGCGCGCCGCCGTTTCATGTATTGCTTTAGATTTACTCTGGTTCTCGCCGGTTCTATTTGGTTATTCGGGGGGCTTGTCTACGGGCAGGCCCCCCGGAAGCTCATCCTGGGGCTCTCCAGCATCGGCGGTGGCATCGACACGCTCTACGTGACCAAGAAGATCGGCGCGTTCAAGAAAAACGGCCTCGACGTCGATCTGGTCTTGTTTCAGGGCGGCACGCAGGCGCTGCAGGCGCTCCTCTCCGGCGACGTCAAGGTCGTCTCCGGCGGCGGCGGGAGTGCGGCGCAAAGCGCGCGCATCAAGGGCGCGGGCAACGTGCTGGTCGCGACCTACACGCCGACCATGCCCTACAGCCTCTACGTCAACCCGAGGGTCAAAAGCGCCAAGGACCTCAAAGGCGGCAAGGTGGCGGTGTCGCGCTTCGGAAGCTCCTCGCATTTCGCCACCCGCTTCATGCTGAAGGGTCTCGGGCTCGATCCGGCGAAGGACGTGACGATCATGCAGATCGGCAACCAGCAGGGGCGCTTTACCGCGCTCCTGAGCGGCGCGGTCGACGGCGCGGTTATCGACACGCCGAACACGCTGCTGGCCAAGCGCCAGGGCTTCGTCCAGCTGGGCGACGCCTCCGCCCTCGGCCTCGTCTATCCGCACAACAACATCGCCACGACCGACGCCTTCGTCCGCCAGGAGCCGGAGACGGTGCGGGGCTTTCTCCGCGCCTTCGTCGAGGGGATCGCTTTTTACAAGACGCACAAGAGCGAGAGCGTGCAGATGATCAAGGAGTTCCTGCGCCTCAAGGACGACGGCATCGCCGAGGAGTCTTACGAATATTTCGCCCGCCTGACGCCGGCCAAGCCCTATCCCAGCGTCGAGGGCGTGCGCACCGTGCTGGCCGAGATGGCGGGCGACCCGGAGACCAGGGGCGTCAAGCCGGAGCTGTTCGTCGATGCGAGCTTCATGAAAGCGCTCGACGAGAGCGGCTTCATCGACGGCCTCTACCGTAAGAATTGAAAACCTTCCCATGACGATTCGCGCCGCCGTTTTTTCCCTGCTTGTGCTCCTCTCCCTGCCCGCGGCGGCGCCCGCCCAGACGCTGGAAAAGGTCCGCGTCGGCATGCCGAGCCTCTCGCTCAGTTTCGTCGCGCCGCGCGTGGCGCAGGCCAGGGGCTTCTTCCAGGCCGAAGGGATGGAGGTCGAGCTGATCCAGATGGCGACCAACATCGGCGTCGTCGCGATCACGACCAGGGATATCGACTACTCCACGGCGTCGGGCGCCGTGCTGCGGAGCGCCGTGCGCGGCCTCCCGGTCAAGGTCGTCATGTATTTCAACGGCCGGCCGCTCCACGCGCTGGTCGCCAAACGCGAAGTCGGCGCCATCGCCGACCTCAAGGGCAGGCTCGTCGGCTTCGCCGGCTACGGCGACACGACGGAGTTCATGCTGCGCGCGATCCTCCGCAGGGCGAACATGGAATTGGAGAAAGACGTCAAGGCGCTGGCGATTTCCGGCAGCGGGCCGCGCCTGACGGCCCTTTTCGCCGGCAAGGTCGAGGCGGCGATCCTGCCGCCGCCGTACAACATCGAGGCGGAGGCCAGGGGCTTCAAGCGCCTCATCGCCGCCGCCGACGTTTTCGAGTCGGCGACTTCCGGCCTCGGCCTTGCCACCGACAAGCTCAAGGAAAATCCCGGCCAGGTAAAGCGCATGATCCGGGCCTTGCTCCGCACCCAGGCGTTCATGAAGGAAAACAAAAACGACAGCGTGCGGATCATCGCCGACTGGCTCAAGCTCGAGCCGGCGGCGGCCGCAGCGTCGTACGACCTCTACGTCCGCGGCCTCAGCCCGGACGGGCTGGTGCCGGAGAAGACGCTGCAGTTCGACGTCGAGCGGGCGCGCGAGTCTTTAAAAATGCAGGACGAGGTGCCGCTCGGTCGGGTCGTCGACTTCGGCCTGCTGCACCAGGTGTTGAAAGAGAAGGGGGCTCCGGCGGGACGATGATGAAGGGTTGGCGTGCGCTCGTATTTTTGTTTTTTATTTTCTTGCCGCCGGCGGCGGGCGCGGCGGAAAAAGTCCGCTACGCCTACCCGGCGAAAAGCCTTAACTACCTGCCGCTCTTTCTGGGCAAGGAAAAAGGCATCTACGCCGGCGAGGGCATCGACCTGGAGCTGGTGCTCGTCACCTCGCGCATCCAGGTGACGGCGCTGACGACCGGCGACCTCGAGTTCTCCGGCGCGCAGAGCCAGGTGTCGAGCGCCGCGGCGATCGGCTTTCCGGTCAAGGTCGTCGGCTTCCTCACGGTCAAGCCGACCTTCTGGCTCACGGCGCGGCCGGAGATCCGCGCGATCCCGGACTTGAAGGGCAAGGTCATCGGCATCACCGCGATCGGCTCGTCCACCGACACGCTGGCGCGCTATATCGTCCGGAAAAACGGCCTCATCCCCGACAAGGAAGTGGCGCTCTTCGCCACCGGCACGACGGCGAACATCCTCGCCGCGCTGAACGGCGGCTCGGTGCAGGCCGGCATGCTGTCGCCGCCGTTTCACTCGATGGCGAAGCTGATGGGCTTCCACATCCTCGCCTACCTCGGCGACCACGTCGAGCAGTCGCTCTCCGGCGTGGCGACTTCCGACAAGATGCTGCGCGACCGTCCCGAGACGGTCAAACGCGTGCTGCGCGCGACGCTGAAAAGCCTTCGCTTCGTGCGCCAGAACAAAGAAGAGACCGTGCAGTACATCCTCCGTGAGTGGAAGGTCGAGCGCCCGCTGGCCGAGGAGCTGTACGCCTCCATGCTGCCGGCTTTTTCGCCCGACGGCAGCATGAACGAGAAGGGCATCCGCGACGCGCTCGAGCGCGAGATGGGCCGGGTGGACAAGAAAGAGGAGATTCCGCTTTCCAAGGTGATCGATCTGCGCCTCCTCAGGGAAGCGCAGAAAGAGATGCAAAAGTAAAAAAAGAAAAAACATGAGCAAGCTGATCACGTTCGCCTGCGGCGACTACGACCGAACGCATCCGCTGATCGACGGCAGCGTCAAGCCCGAGGGCCTGGAGCTCAACTGGTTCACGCTGCCCTACCACGAGGTCTGGACGCGCATGCTGAACCACTACGAGTTCGACGCCTCGGAGCTTTCGCTCTCCTCCTATTTGATCGCGCGCACGATGGGGAAGCCGCTGATCGCGCTGCCGATCTTCCCGGCGCGCGCCTTCCGCCACTCGTGCATCTTCGTCAATACGAAGAGCGGCATCCGCGAGCCGCGCGACCTGATGGGAAAAAAAGTCGCGCTGGCGGAGTTCCAGCAGACCGCGACCGTATGGGTCCGGGGCGCCTTGCAGCACGAGTACGGCGTCGACCTGGAAAAGATCCAATGGTTCAGCTGGGCCAAGAGCCGGATGGAGATCGAGGCGCCGCGGCGCTTCGAGGTGACGCAGATCCCGTCGGGAAAGGCGCCGGATCAAATGCTCATCGACGGCGAGCTCGACGCGATGATCTGCGCCAACCTGTTTCCCTCCATGCTCAAGGGCGCGCCGGAGATCCGCCGGCTGTTCGAGAATTATCCCGAGGTCGAGGCGGCCTATTATAAAAAGACCGGAATCTTTCCCATCATGCACACGGTCGCCATGCGCGAGGAGCTGTGGAAGGAGGCGCCCTGGATCGCCGTCAGCCTGTTCAAGGCGTTCGAGAAGGCGAAGGCCGACGCGTACGCGCGGCTGAACGACCTCTCGCCCTATCGGGTGAGCCTGATCTGGTTCCGCGGCCCGGTCGAGCGGCAAAAAGAGATCGTCGGCGCCGACCCGTGGCCCTACGGCCTGGAAAAAAACCGCCACGCGGTGGAGACTCTGATGGGCTACCTTTACGAGCAGGGGCTGGCGCCGAAGAAGCTCCCGGTCGAGGAGCTGTTCGCGCCGAATACTTTGAATCTGTGACGCCGATGTCTCATCTTCCGAATAAACTCCTCGCAACTTTCGTGCTTTTGATGCTCGCCTTACCCGCCGAAGCGGCCGAGCCGAGGAAAATAACCTTCGGCTACTCCACGATCGGCTCACAGGCGACCGCCGTCTGGATGGCGAAGGAGATCGGCGCCTTCGAGAAGTACGGCATCCACGCCGACCTGATCTACATCGCCTCCGGTCCGGTGGTCGTCCAGGCGCTGATCGGCGGCGACCTCGCCGCCGGTCTCGCCGCCAGCAACGCGGTCGTCAACGCGGTCTTGAGCGGCGCGCCGATCGTCGGCGTCGCCGGCACGGCGAACCGGCCCTATCACCGCCTCTGGGTCCAGTCGGAGATCAGCCGGCTCGAAGACCTGCGCGGCAAGGCGCTCGGCGTCACGCGCTTCGGCGCGATCACGGACAATCTCAGCCGTATTCTGCTGCGGCGGAACGGCCTGGAAAACG
>DASWFA010000695.1:0-2888 GCA_036394475.1 Binatia bacterium | reverse complement strand
CAGAAGACCTTGAACGGGCGGTCGCGGTCCGGCGTCGTCCACATCGTGTGATCAGCCGGCACCTGGCGCGTCGCGCGCGCGACCGCGGCGAGAATCTTGTCGAGCGTCTCGAAGAACGAAGGGTCGGCGACCGGCCGGTCTCTCTGCTCGGCGAGATGGAAGAGGCGGGTGAGCGCCCGGCGGTCGAAGCCCGAGACGGTCTGATCGCCCGCGGCCGTGACCGGGACGATTTTGTAGCCGAGCGCTTCGAGCTCGGCGCGCGCGCCGGGGTCGTTTTCGATGTCCCTGGGCTCGAAGGCTACACCGCTCTGCGAAAGAAACTCTTTCGTCGAGGCGCAGGTGAATCAGCCGGGGCGGTAATAGACCTTGACGCTCGCCACGGCGTCACTCTCCGGCGGGCTTTTTGTAGCGCTGGCGCGGCACGATCTCGAGCACCGTGCCGCCGGGGGCGCGGAACTTGACCGGGATGACGCCCGGGTCGCTGATGATCTCGCAGCCGAACTGTTCGATCTGGGCGAGGTAGCCCTTGACGTCGTCCACCTCGATGCCGAAGTGGTGGATGCAGGGGCCGAGGCCGGCGGCCTTGGACTCCGCCGACTGCTCGCTGTCGTATTTTATAAGCGCGAGATCGATCGCGCCGTCGCTGAGATGGAGCGACGTGTGGTCCCGCACCTTGGCGTTGTCCATGGGCTTGAAGCCGAAGACCTTCTGGTAAAACTCGCTGGTCGCGTCGAGGTCGTCGACTTTGACCGCAATGTGAACGATGCGGTTCATCGGTCCGTCCTTTCCATGTCTCTACGTCCGGCGCCCGGTCTGTAAGGGCGCGTCATCAAGGCGCGTCGGCGATCTCGGCCGGCAGGGCGAAATGGACGTTTTCTTCGACGAAGCCGGTCGTGGCGACCTCCGCTCCCTGTTTTTTAAAATATTCCGCCGCCTCCCAAACCAGCCGGTCGGGCGCCGAGGCGCCGGAGGTGATCCCGACCCGCTCCGCGCCCGCGAGCCACTTGGGGTCGAGCTCGCGGATGTCGTTGATGAGATAGGCGGCGACGCCCCGGGCGCGCGCGACGCGGCAGAGCTGGGTGGAATTTTCGCTGTTCTTAGAGCCGATGACGAGGATCAAATCGGCCGCGCGCGCCAGCTGCTTCACCGCGTCCTGGCGGTTTTGCGTCGCGTAGCAGATGTCCTCCTTCGCCGGCGCGACCATTTTGGGAAACCGGCGCTTGAGAACGTCGAGGATCTCTTTGGTGTCGTCCACGCTGAGCGTGGTTTGCGTGAGCGCGGCGACTTTTTCCGGGTCGGGGATCTCGACCTTTTCCGCCTCGGCGACGCTCTCGACGATCTTGACGCGCCCCGGCGCCTCGCCGCTCGTGCCGACGATCTCGTCGTGCTCCTCGTGGCCGACCAGCACGATCCCGTAGCCCCGGGCGGCGAATTTCCTGACCTCGCGGTGGACCTTTTCCACCAGCGGGCAGGTCGCGTCGATGACGACCTGGAGGCCGCGCGCGCGCGCCCGCTCCCAGACCGCCGGCGCCACGCCGTGGGCGCTGAAGACGAGCCTGCCGCCGGCCGGGACCTGATCGATCGATTGCACGAAGACGACCCCGCGCCCGGTGAAGTCCTCGACCACGTGGCGGTTGTGGACGATTTCATGAAAGACATAGACCGGCGGGCCGTATTTCTTGAGCGCCCGCTCGACCGTCTCGACCGCCATCTCCACCCCGGCGCAAAACCCCCGCGGCTCGGCGATCACGACCTGTTTTACCGGCATGCGTTAAGTGTGGATGAACGGGGGAAAGCTGTCAAGGACGGGAGCGCGCGGCCGGGCGCGGCGCCGGCGGCCTATTTGGACACGCACTTTCCGAGCGCGAACCGCCGCTCCATGTCGCCGCTGCCCCGGAGCGCCATGATGACGCGGTTCTGCTCCCGCGCCGCCGCGCACTCGTCCTCGCTGTCGAAGGTCCCGGCGTTGATCCACTCCGAGAGCGGCTTGTCCGTGTCGAAAACCTTCCCCGTGCCCCAGGTGGAATCGTAGGACGACGGCGGGATGAGAAGAAGCCAGGAGAGGAGGAGGAGCGAAGAGGGATGGTGCATGGGGAACTGAATACTGCGGAAGGAGAAGAAAGGTCAAGCTATCGTTTGCCTTTGGTCAACATCGACCAGGGCAAAGACTATCTAGATTACCTAAAACCATTCATTCTACAAGTACTTGTCGATCTCAAGCCCGATCAAGTTACAGATCAATTAATCCGTGATCACCTCCGAAGTGAATTCGGCCTCGAAATTCCTAATCGAGCTGTGCAGGTGGTGTTAAAGCGCCTCTCCCGAATTTACCCGCTTACACGGGAACAGGGCGTATATCGCATAACGGGACCGCTACCTAGTCCGGTGTTATGCGTGAGAAAAGTGAGGCAGATAGGAACATCCAAGCCGTTATCTCGGGGTTACTTGAATTTGCTAAAACTATTCGGGGGGTCGTGCTCACACCAGATGAAGCCGTCGATGCTATATGCAGTTTTTTATCTGAATTTAATATTCCATGCCTACGCGCCTATTTGCGTGGCACAGCGATACCCACAGTCGCGCGGATGGAGCAAACTCATATTGTCCTTGTTAGCGATTATGTTTTGCATTTACAGCGAAGTGACCCAGAGCGGTTCAATAGTTTTTTAATAATGGTTCAGGGTCACATGCTTGCTAACGCATTGGTATGTCCGGATCTTCAAAACCTACCTAAGACGTATAATGGGATAACGTTTTATTTAGATACGCCTCTGTTGGTACAACATCTTGGGCTTGAGGGCGATCCCAAAAAAAATGCGATTGATGAACTAATTGCATTAGTACGCAATCTTGGTGGCTCAATTGCGATCTTTTCTCATTCCCAAGAC
>DASWFA010000694.1:0-1860 GCA_036394475.1 Binatia bacterium | reverse complement strand
TTGTCAATTTAATTGCCGTATATAATGGCTGCCAGTATCCCATGGCCCCTCCGACTCCGCACTAAGCCCAAGCTCGACCGCGGCCCTCTCCAGGCCGGGTAAAAACAAGGCCCGGGGGTCTTTCGACCCGCGGGCCTTGTTAAATTCGAACTTAATCTAACCGCCTGCGCTTCACTGCACGATATGCCGCGTGAGGTCGAGGTTGGCGGTAAAAGCCTCGGGCGGGGGAAGCTTCATGGCGGAGTTGTAGATGATCAGCGGAATCTCCGATTCGTGGAGCGAGCCGTGCGAGCGGTAGCCGGGCTCGAGCTCCTCCATCGGGGTTTCGAGCTCGCCGAAGACCGTCGCGGCGTCGCCGAAGACCGCCAGCTCGCCGATGCGCTCGGGCATGAGGCCGAATTTTTCGGCGGCCGCGCCGCGCGGCAGCACCGCCTCGACGCCCTTGAGCCCCATCAGCGTCGCGGCGACTCGGTCCTCGTCCCGGGGCGAGTTGAGCCAGACCCAGGCGGCGCCGCCGAACGTCCGGTGGTGCTTGACGTAGCGGTCTTTTTCCGCCGACAGCGCAAAGCGCACCTCGCTCCCCAGCTCGCGGCAGGCCTTGAACAGGTCCCAGCAGCGCGCTTTGTAATTCATGCCGTGGTCGGCGGTGAGCAAAAAGGCGGCGTCGGGCGCGGCGTCCCGGGCTTCCTGCAAGAGCCGGTCGAGCGCGGCCATGTGCTCTTGCGATTCCGGCGCCGCCGGCGCCCAGGCGTGCATCGGATAGTCCGTGGTGTGGACGTAGAGGAGGCCGATGTCGCGGCGCTGCTTGAGAATGTCCACGGCCGCCCGCCACAGCCAGTAGTTGATCTCGCGGCTGTAGATGTCCGCCGGCTTGCCGTAGCGCTCGACCCATTCGGCGGGCGGCGCCTCGGCGGCCACCGCGATCTCCGCGCCGCGCCCGAGCAGGTGGATGGTTTTGACCTTGCACGTGAGCAGCGCCGACTTGACGCCGCGCCCGGCGGCGCGCTGGATCACCGTGGGGACGCGGATGAAATCGGCGCTCTCCATGTAGTCGGCCGCGCCGGTCTGCTCGTTGAAATAGGAGTTGCCGGTGATGCCGTGGTCTTTGGGCCACGCGCCGCAGCAGATCGAGGCGTTGTTGGAGTTGGTCACGGTCGGAAAGACCGCCCGCACGGGCTTAAAAAAACCGTCCGCCGCCATGGAGCGAAAGCCGGCGAGCGGGCTCGCGTCCAGATAATCCATGCCGAAGCCGTCGTACATGCCGATCACGATCCGCTGCTTGCCGATCAGGGTCATGACGATGGTATAACGCGGCTTGAGCCCGAGGACCAGCTCTTCGATCTGCCCGGTCGCGCGGCGGGCAGGCTATCGATCCGGAAGACGCAGGCAAAGTAGCGCGGACGAATTTAGAAGTAAACGTCGAGAAATTAGTCGCGACGGGAAAAATCAAGGACCTGACCCTGGCTACTGGTAGCAGAGCTCGAAACCATTCTGGACTCGACCGGCAATCAGGCAGCGAAAGCGACAATCGATCGACTAAAATGCAAGGCTGTTGATATAATCGCGAAAGAATGCAAAGGGAGTGTTAATCGAGAATTTCCAAGTCAAATGAAAGAAAAAACTCTCGAGGAGATTATGAAGTTAGCGAGACAGGGGATGAGCATGCTCAAACGGCCGGAAAACTTCTAACGCAGCTTAAATACAAGAAATGAGGTTTTCATGTCCTGGTATACAGTTAGCTTGCTACTTAAATCTATTCACTCGCCACCTTCCGAATTTGAACCTTTGTGGGAGGAAAGGTTGGTGTTAGTTGAGGCTCAGACCGAGGAGCAAGCGCATCAAAAAGGTGAGAAAATTGGG
>DASWFA010000693.1:0-4417 GCA_036394475.1 Binatia bacterium | reverse complement strand
TGATCTCGCCCAACGCGCCGCGCATGAGCCGCTCGATTTGCTCTCTCGACCGCGCCATGGAGAAATTTCTAGCATACGAGAAACGGATTTACACCTGGCGCAGCGCGGCGATACGTCCGCGGATTGACAAGCCCACGCCCGAGCGCATATGTTTTAAGCCGAAGGAAACGCACCATGGTCATCGACTGCCACGCGCATTTAGTTCCGCCAAGCTGGTACAACGCCAAATCGCCGCCGGCGATTTTCGATATCCCCGGCCTGCTGGAAGACCAGGACCGCGCGGGCGTGAATCTCACCGTCTTCGGCAACAACTGGATACGAACGCCGGAGCGCGCCGACGCTTTCGAAGTCGTCCAGCAGTTCAACGAGTTCGCCGCCGAGGCGACAAGTAAATATCCCGGCCGGATTCTCGGCCTCGCGTCCTCGGTCGCCTTCGGCGACGACCGGATGCTGAAGGAGACCGAGCGCGCCGTGCGCGATTACGGCCTCAAGGGCATCATGGTCAACTCCAGCGTCGAGGGCGAGTATTTGGACTCGCCGCGCGCGACTCCGTTCTTCGAGCTGGTGACGGAGCTGGATGTGCCGCTCTTCGTCCACCCGCCGCGCGTCACCATCGGCGCGGAAAAGATGGAGATCTTTCGGCTCCCCGAGATGCTCGGCCGGCCGTTCGACACGACGCTGTCCCTCACGCGCTTTATCCTGACCGGCGGCATGGAAAAATTTCCCAGGGTGAAGATCGTCGCGGCCCACATGGGCGGCGCGCTGCCGATGCTGCCGGGCCGCCTCGGCTTCGGCTACGAGCTCAGAAAAGACGCGAGCTTCGGCCCGTGGGGGGCCGACGTCCTCACCAAGCCGCCGGCCGACTACATCCGCGAGCTTTACCTCGACACGGTGAGCCTGCACATGCCCGCCGTGCTCTGCTCGGTGCAGACCGTCGGCGTGGACCACGTCGTTTTCGGCAGCGACTTTCCGCCGGTGCCGATCGCGCTCAAGCGCTCGGTCGCCGTGGTCGAGGAGCTGCCGCTGTCGGACGAAGACAAACAAAAAATCCTCGGCGGCAACGCGGCCAGGCTGCTGGGCCTCGCCGGATAAAAAACCATAGGAGAAACTCATGCCAAGGGGCCATCACGATATCGGGGGCACGAAGCGCGACGCCGGGCCGATCAACCGCGCCGACCACGAGCTGGAGGACTGGGAGATCGTCGCCGACGCCGTCAACCAGGCGCTCGGCGCGCGCGGCATCAAGCGCACCGACGAGCTCAGGCGCGCGCGCGAGCAGATGGATTCCGAGCTCTACCGCTCGCTCAAGTACTACGAGCGCTGGATCGCCAGCATGGAGAGCATCCTGATCGAGAAAAAAATCCTCACGCGCGAGGAGATCGACCGCAAGGTCGCCGAGCTGGAAAAAAAGTGGGGCGAGCCGTGAGCGCGGCGGGCAGATTCAAGCCCGGCGACCGCGTGCTGGTGAAGATGGAAGACCGGCCCGGCCACATCCGCACGCCGTTTTACATCCGCGGCAAGACCGGCTGGATCGAGCGGGTGCACGGCGAGTTCAAAAATCCCGAGTCGCTCGCCTTCGGCGGCGACGGCCTGCCGAAGCGGCCGCTCTATCTCGTCGGCTTCGAGCAGGCGGAAGTCTGGGAGCGCTACGGCGCGCCGAAGGACAAGCTTTTTATCGACATCTACGAGCACTGGCTCGAGCCGGCGGGAAAGGATTGATCAGATGAGCGATTCATCGGAAAAAAACGAGGAAGGCCACGAACACCCGCATCCGAAAAACGAGCTGAGCCCGCACGCCCGGCGCATCTACGCGATCCGCGACCTGCTGCTCGAAAAGGGAGTGATCACGCGGGAGGACATTCAGGCCCAGGTCGACTACCAGGAGAAGCGCTCGCCCGCCAACGGGTCGAAGCTCGTGGCGCGCGCCTGGACGGACCCGAAGTTCAAGGCCCGGCTCGTCGCCGACCCCAAGGCCGCCTCGGCCGAGATGGGCATCGACGCGACCAGCCTGAACGAGTTCGTCGTGTTGGAGAACACCGAGAAGGTCCGCCATATGGTCGTCTGCACGCTCTGCTCCTGCTATCCCCGGCCGATCCTCGGCCGGCCGCCCGACTGGTACAAGAGCCTCAACTACCGCGCCCGCGCGGTCAACGACCCGCGCGGCGTCATGCGCGAGTTCGGCCAGGAGCTGGGGGACGACGTCGAGGTCCGGGTGCACGACAGCACCGCCGACATCCGCTACCTGGTGCTGCCGCTCCGGCCTGCGGGCACCGAGGGGATGAGCCAAGAGGAGCTCGAAAAGCTCGTCACGCGCGACAGCATGATCGGCGTCGTCGATCCGTCCCGCTGAGGAACGATCCCGGATTGCAACTTTTCGCTTTCGACCAAGATCATGCGGCTTGCCCTCGACCCGCGCTCCGGGTTAAAATGGCCCCGTGAGCCAGGCCCGCAATTCGCTGCTTCCCTTCCTTCTCGTATCGACCGTATTTCACCTGCTGCTGGTGTTGAACTGGTACAGTCGGCAGCTCCGGCCGCCGCTGCCGGAGTCGATCCCGATCACCGTGCTCTCCGCGCCCGAGCCGAGGGCGGCGCCGCGCGAAGCGGCGCGGCCGGGATCGCCGCCGCCCAAAATTGCGCGGCAGATTCCCCGCGCGGCTTCCACCCCGACGCGCGCGGAGCTGCCTCCCGGCCAGCCGGCGAAAATAGATCGGTCCGGCGCCGAGCAGCCGACACAAAATACCCAACAAAAATCTTTGGAAAACGAGCGCCAGGAGCCGGTCAAGGATCAGACTGCGGAGCGGCCGGTAACGCCGGATTTTGAAACCACGAAGAAAAGCGGCGCGACGGTGGCCCGCGCGCTCCCGACGCTGCAGGACCTCCTGCCGCCCGTCTATCAGGCTACGCCCGCTCCGGAAAAAAGCCGGGTCGAACAGGCGCCGGTCCGTCTCGACAGTCGGGACCCGAGATTCAGCGCATATTTACGCCGCGTGAAACAAGCGCTCGAGATCGTCTGGACCGACCCGAGCGTGGCACAGTCCGCCACTCGACCGTACGGGATCGAAGCCAAGCTCGTGGTGCGCTTTACGCCGGCGGAGGACGGACAGGTGGACGAGATCTACTTGACCCGCACGTCGGGTTACGCAACGCTCGATCAGGAGGCGATCCGGGTGATCGTCACGGCCTCGTCGCGTTTCGGCCCTCCGCCCCGCTCGTTCGGCAAGCGGCCCATCGACGTGACGTTTATCTACGAGAAGGACAGCGTCTCCTACAGCTTCACGCCGCGCTGACCCGCGCGCTCAATTCCGCCCTTTGTATTTCTTCAAGAGCTTGATGAACGCCTGCACCAGAGGGGCCTTCTGCCGGCTCTTGTGCACCGCGATGTAGTTGTTGCGCTTGAGCTTCAGATCCGGGACCTTCAAAATTTTTAAATGCCCGGCCTCGACGTCGGAGAGCACGTGGCACTTGGTGATGAAGCCGATGCCGAGGCCGCCGGCGACCGCGCTCCGGATGGCGTCGCGCGAGCCGATGCGCGGGCTCAGCTCCATGTGCGGCGTGAAGGGAATCCCGAGCTTGGCGAAGCGCTCGTCCAGCAGGTCGCGGATGAGCCCGCCGCCCTTCTCCTCGGTGATAATCGGCTCGCGCGCGATGCGCATCAGCGGAACCGACCCTTTGTTCGCCAGCGGGTGCCTGGGCGAGGCGATCGCGACGATGTCCTCCTGATGGCACAGCTCGCCGATGATAAGCGGCGACTTGGCTGCGCGCCCGAGAATCGCCACGTCCAGCTCGCCGTCGAGGAGGCTCTTCTCCAGGCTCCCGCTGGTGTCGATCCGGAGCGTGGTCTCGACCCAGGCGTATTCGCGCTTGAACTGCTCGGCGACGAAAGGAAAAAACGACGCGGCGGCAACCGGAGAGCCGCCGGCGGCGAGCCGCCCCTTCTTGAGCCCCTTCAACTCGTCCATCCGCTCCTTGAGGCCCTCCGCCTTGGCGAGAATATCCTCCGCGTCCTGCAGCAGCAGCTCCCCCGCGGCGGTCAGGTTGATCTTGTGGCCCAATTTTTCGAACAGACGGACTTGAAGATCCTGCTCGAGGTCCTTGATGACGAGAGAAACCGAAGGCTGGCGGACGCCGAGGCGCTCGGCGGCCTGCGTGAAGCTTTTGATTTTGGCGACGGTGATGAACACCTTCAATTGATGTAAGGTCATGGAAATCAGCGTTCTCCTTTCGAACCGATTGTCATTGTCGGGAATCTATACCATCCCCGAATAACAACGTCAAATACCAATCAATCTTTTTTCGGTTCCCAGCGGAGAATGGGCCGGCGGGCGGCGCGGGCTTCGTCGAGGCGCCCGACCGGCGTGGTGTGGGGCGCGCTCTTGACGAGCGCGGGGTTTTCCCCGGCCTCGCGGGCGATGGCGAT
>DASWFA010000692.1:0-3629 GCA_036394475.1 Binatia bacterium | reverse complement strand
CTGAGCCCTTCGCCTGCGCTCAGGACGAACTCCGCGAAGGATCTCGGCTCGATCGCCTACGGCTCGGAAAATGACATAACCTTTGAGTTGCAAGGAAGAGAACCGCACGTGGCGCCGCTGATCGTCGTCGAAAACGTCGGGAAAACCTTCTCCGGAGGCGCCAAAACCGTCCGCGCCCTCGACGGCGTCTCGTTCGACGTCCGCGAAGGCAGCTTCGTCTCGATCGTGGGGCCGAGCGGCTGCGGCAAGAGCACGCTCTTGAAAATCATCTCCGGCCTCCTTCCCGCCGGCTCCGGCAGGGTCCTGGTGGGCGGCCGGCCGGTCGAAGCGCCGCTGGCGAACGTCGGGATGGTTTTCCAGGCGCCGGTGCTGCTCAAGTGGCGCTCGGTCGCCGGCAACGTGATGCTCCCGGTGGAGTTCGCCGGGCTTGGCCGGCGCGAGTATCTGGAGAAGGCGCGCGCGCTCATCGGCCTCGTGGGTCTCGGCGGCTTCGAGGAGACGCCGCCCTACGAGCTGTCGGGCGGCATGCAGCAGCGGGTCTCGCTCTGCCGCGCCCTGGTGACCGATCCGCCGCTCTTGCTCATGGACGAACCGTTCGGCGCGCTCGACGCGATGACGCGCGACGAGATGGACATCGAGCTGCTCAGGATCTGGGGCGAGAAAAAAATGACCGTGGTGTTCGTGACCCATAACATCCAGGAGGCGGTCCTCCTGTCGGACAGCGTCGTGGTGATGTCGGCCCGCCCCGGACGCGTGCTCGAGCGGCTCCCGATCGATCTCGCGCGCCCGCGCACGGCGGAGATGATGTGCAGCCCGGAGTTCGGCCGGCGCGCTCTGGATATCCGCGGGCTGCTGGGCTCGGCCGCAGCCGATCCCCGGTCCGCCCTGGGCTCCACAACCTAGCAGGACCATGGCCCGGACGAAGAAAGCGATAACCTACAAATCCGCCGGCGTCGACATCGCGGCGGGCGACCGCCTGGTCGGGCGCATCCGGGGCGTGGCGCAAAAGACCGCGCGGGCCGGGCTCCTCGCCGGTGTCGGCGGCTTCGGCGGCCTGTTCGATCTCGCCGGCCTAAAGTACCGCCATCCGGTTCTCGTCTCCTCGACCGACGGAGTGGGCACCAAGCTCAAGATCGCGGCGATGACCGGCATCCATGACACCGTCGGGATCGATCTCGTCGCGATGGGCGTCAACGATATCCTGACGCTCGCGGCCGAGCCGATTTTCTTCCTCGACTATTTCGTCTGCGGCAAGCTCGACGTGGGAGTGGCCGCCGGCGTGATCCGCGGCATCGCCGAGGGCTGCCGCCAGGCGGGCTGCGTCCTGATCGGCGGCGAGACCGCAGAGCATCCCGGCGATTTCCCCGGCGGCGAGTACGACCTCGCCGGCTTCGCCGTCGGCGTCGTCGAGCGCGAGAAGATCCCCGACCCCAAGTCGATCGCGCCGGGCGATCTCCTCGTCGGCCTGCCTTCGAGCGGCCTCCACAGCAACGGCTACTCGCTGGCGCGTAAAGTCCTGCTCGAAGTCGAGGGGCTCCGTCTCGAGGACCGGATCTCGGAGCTCGGCCGGACGCTCGGCGAGGAGCTGTTGGAGCCGACGCGCATCTATGTCAAGACCGTCCGCGCGCTGCTCGGTGGACCTCGCAGCCATGGGATCAAAGGCATGGCGCACATCACCGGCGGCGGCATCACGGAAAACCTGCCGCGCGTCCTGCCCGCGGGGCGGCGCGCTATCGTCCGCCGCCGGAGCTGGACCGTGCCGCCGATCTTCGAGCTCGTCCGGCGCTTCGGCTCGGTGCCGCAGGCGGAAATGGACCGCACGTTCAACAACGGCCTCGGAATGATCCTGGTGGTGGGAAAAAACGACATCGGCGGCGTCGAGCGGGCGCTCAAAAAAATGCGCGAGCCTTACGCCGTCGTCGGCGAGATCAAAAAAGGAGAGCGGGGAACCCGGTTCGTTTCCTGAAAGAACGTCAATGGCGCGGCAAGTTCCTTTGGGCGTGCTCCTCTCGGGCGGCGGCACCAATCTTCAGGCGATCATCGACGCGATCGAGGCGCGGCGTCTCGACGCGGAGATCCGTGTCGTCGTGAGCAACCGGGAGAGCGCCTACGGCCTCACCCGGGCGAAAAATCACAGCCTTGCGACCGAGGTGCTCGATCACAAGAAGTTTACGAGCCGCGAGGCCTACGACGAGGCGCTCGTCGCGCTGCTCGGCGCGCGCGGCGTCGAGCTGGTCGTCCTGGCGGGATTCATGCGCCTGCTGTCGCCGGTCCTCGTGAAGGCCTATTCCAACCGCATCATGAACATCCACCCGGCTCTGCTCCCGGCCTTTCCCGGCCTGCACGGCCAGAAGCAGGCGGTCGAGCACGGCGTCCGCTTCGCCGGCTGCACGGTTCACTTCGTCAACGAGGAGTGCGACCAGGGGCCGATCATCGTCCAGGCCGTGGTGCCCGCTTTTCCCGACGACACCGAGGAGACGCTCGCGGCGCGCATCTTGAAGCAGGAGCACGTGATCTATCCGCGGGCGATACAGCTCTACAGCGAGGGCAGGCTCCGCGTCGAGGGGAGGAGAGTGCTCATCGACGGCCTGGAGCGGGACGACGCGCCGGCGCTGGTGAACCCGCCCGCCAAAGCCAAAACATGAAGCGGGCGCCGATCATCGTCTCCGCCTGCCTGGTCGGCAAACGCTGCCGTTATAACGGGGAGGACCGGGCCCATCCGGGAGTGCGGCGCTTTCTCAGGGGGAAAAATTACCTCGCCGTCTGTCCCGAGAAGCTCGCGGGCTGGGGCGTGCCCCGGCCGCCGGTGGAATTTCACGGCGGCGGCGCCGGGAAGGTCGCCGCCGGCGGGGCGAAGATCGTCACCGACGAGGGCGTCGATCTCACCGCGAGTCTCATGAAAGCGGTGGTCCAAGCCGTCGAACGCGCCGTAGCGCTGGGCGCGCGAGAGGCTATCCTTAAAGAGAAGAGTCCCTCCTGCGGCGTCGCCAGGGTCTATCGCGACGGCAGGCTCGTCCGCGGCGAGGGAGTTTTCGCCCATGGGCTGAAAAAGCGCGGCATCCGGGCGCGCTCGGAGGAGAGCTTTCCGGCGGGGAGGACGGGCAAGAAATGAAGCGCTTCCTGATGATGTTCCTGAAGGCCCTGATCAGCATCGGCCTGCTGGTCTTTTTCCTCACGCGCATCGACTTTTTCCATTTTCTGGACGTGCTCTCCGCCGCCAAATTCTCCTACATCGCGCTCGCGTTGTCGATCTACCTGGTCGGGCAGATGGCGAGCTCGCTCCGCTGGGCGGTCCTGGCGCGCGCCCTGCGGTTCGAAACCCGCTACAAGGATTTCGCCGCGTTTTATTTCATCGGCATGTTCTTCAGCCTGTTTACGCCGAGCACCGTGGGCGGCGACGTCGGGCGAGTCTTCTATCTGACGCGCGAGGGCGGGAATCTGAAAGAGGGGGCGCGCGCGGGCGCGGCGGCCTCCGCGACCATCTCCGTGCTCGCCGACCGCGGGGTGGGCATGGCGGTCCTGGTGTGGATCGGCGCCGTCTCGGTCGCGCTTTTTCCCGCCTACGGCCTGCCGACGACCATCCGCTACGTCACCTACGCGCTCGCGCTCGCCTGCCTGGCGGGCATTCT
>DASWFA010000691.1:0-2505 GCA_036394475.1 Binatia bacterium | reverse complement strand
TTTTCGAGACCATCGACCGCTTTGAGCATGCCGCCGCCGGGCGGCCTGCCGAGCCGGACCCGGCCCTGCTGGAGGACTTCCGCCGCGAGATGGACGACGACTTCAATACGCCGCGCGCGCTCGCGCTCATCTTCGACGAAGTCCGCGCGCTCAACCGCCTGATGGACGAGGGGACGGCGGCCGGGCTCGGGGCGCGGGTCGCGGCGCTCAAAAAAGCGGGCGAGGCGCTGGGACTGTTGCAGGAAGCGCCCGCGCTTTTTCTCACGCGGAAAAAGGAGCGCTGGCTCGAAGCGCGCGGCATGTCCGCCCGGGAAATCGAAGAGCTGATCCGCCGGCGCGACCAGGCGCGCAAGGACAAGCAATGGAAAGAGGCCGATCGCATCCGCGCCGAGCTCGCGGCGAAAGGCGTTTTACTCGAAGACAGTTCCGGAGGGACGATATGGAAAGTGAAATAAAGGTTCTCCGCCGCCTCGCAATCGTCGTATCGGCGGCCGCTCTGCCGTGCGTCGCGCCGGTCTGGGCCGAGGAGCAACCGGCCAAGAGCGGGCAGGAAGCGCCCGCGCAATTGGAGCTCCGCCGGACGGTCAAGTCGCGCGAGTATCAGGGCAGGGCCGTTGCCGGGGAAGAGCGGGTGGTGAAGCCGCGCGACACGCTCTGGCGCATCCTGGTGGTGGAAAAGGGTCTTTCGGAGAAGCGCTTCCAGCGCTACGTCATATTGGTCGGCGAGCTCAACCCCGGCGTCAAGCGCCCCGACGTTCTCCAGGTGGGCGACACGATCTTTATCCCGATGCAGCCGGACGAAGTCCTGGGGGTGAAGCCGGCCGCCGCCTCCGCGCCAAATCAGGCTCCGGTCCCGATGCCGACCGCGGCGGCGAGCAAGTCCGGGGCCGGACAGCTCTACACGGTGAAGCCAGGCGATCAGCTTTACAAAGTTCTTCGCGAGCAGCTCGGGCTGCACGCGCCGGAATTGAAAAAAGCGATCGAGCAGGTGAAGGCGCTCAATCCGCAAAAGAAGAATTGGGACACGCTGCTCGCCGGCGAGACGCTCCGGCTGCCCGGCGCGCCCGCGCCGGTGGAGCAGGCCGTGGCGCTGCCGCGCGAGGAGCCCGAGCGCGTGGTCGACCTCGACTACGGGCAGAAAATCACGGTACAGGAAAATCTCGACCTGCTGGATTCCGTGATGCGCGTCCTGGGGCGGCAGACGAGCCGCGAAGGCGAGGAGGTGGTGCCGCTCCGCGAAGGCACCGTCCACATCGACCGCAGCTCTTATCCCATCATCCAGTCTCCCGGCGGCGGTCAGCGGGTGATTCTCGACATGCAGAGCAAAATCACCGCCGCCTTGAAAGCGAAGATGGAGGCGGACGCGCCGGCCCTGCCGGTCGTCTCCGTTAAGAAGGGCGCTTCGCTCCATGAAACCGTGGCGGGCCTCTTGTCGCGCTTGGGGTTCCAGAGCCTGCCGTCGAACCAGCCGGTCGTTATTCAAGACAGCGGCGTCGCCGTGCAGATCAAGGGCGAATGGATGGTGACCACGCCGGAAGCGAACGGCGCGGTGGCGCAAGTCATGGTCGTGGCCCTGACCGACGCTTCGGGCCAGACCCCCGATTATTTGAAAGACTACCTCTCGCTCAAAGGCATGAGCTTGAAGGAGATCCTGCTGCCCGGCGGCGCGCCCGCAATGCCCGCGCCCGCCAAGTCCGCGCCGGCGCGCATCGAGCGGTGGCCCGGCGGCGGGCCCGCCCTAGTGGACGCGTTTCTCGCCGACTACGGGATTTATGCCGCGGGCTCCGGGCAGTTCTCCGTCATGCTGCGCGACGGCATTCGCATGGAGGCGAAGGCCGACAAGGTGTTCGAGTACGGCGGCAAGAAAATCGCGCTCGCGTTCCGCCCTCTGGGCGAGGAGGTGACCCGGGCGGTGCAGCAGAACGAGGGAATCAAGGTCGTCGAGATGGATCTCGCCAAGCTCTCGTCGCGCGAATTGATCGGCCGGCTCCTTCTGGCCGTCGGCGAATCGGCGACCTATCGCGAACAGCGCTTTCAGGCGAACGAGCGCGGCCCCAAGGACAAGCTGACGCTGGCGGTTCCCGGCTATTACGTGGCCGCGCGGTCGCTGCTCTACACCGACCGCGATATTCCCAAAGACCTCGAGCGGTTCTTCGGCGAGAAGGGGCTCCGCGTCGTGAAATTTCAATAAAGCAGCAACAGACATGAGGCGGTAGTCGGAGGGGAGTAAAATGAGAGTGCTTAAAGTCTGTCTGCTTTGTCTGCTCGTCGCCGCTTGCTCGACGACCAACGGACGCAGGGGCATGGGGCCCCGGCCGGGTTCGCCGGAGGCGATCGCCGAGGCGAATTCCGGTCAGCCCAAAATCCCGCCGTCGTGCGCGACGATGCTCAACCGCGCCCGGGCCGGCGGCACCGTGGGAAGCGTCGTCGGGCTGATCGCCGCGAGCGCACTGGGGAGCCCGATCATGGGTCTCCTCTATCAGGCGGCCGGCTACGGCGTGGGCT
>DASWFA010000690.1:0-4585 GCA_036394475.1 Binatia bacterium | reverse complement strand
GGACATCATGACCGCGCTGGTCAAGGCGAACCGCTTTATGTACAAGGACAAGGCGAAGACGGTCGAGATCGCGGCCAAATACACCCAACAGGAGCCCGACGTGGTCGGCCAGACGTACGACATCCTGGCCAACGTCGGCGCCTGGCCGGTGAACGACGGCCTGCCGAAGGAGATGGTCGAGTGGACGATCAACCGCCAGGTCGAGCTCGGCTCGATCAAGGCGGAGGAGAAGCCGAGCTACGACAAGCTGATCGACGCCTCGGTCATCCAGGCCGCCGTCGCCAAGGCCGGCGGGCGCTTGACGGGCGACAAGCGCTGGGATTAAAGAGGAGCGGGCCAAAGACCGCTCCCTGGAGGTAGCCATGACCAAGCTCTTACGCAGCGCCGTTTGCCTCGTGTTGTTCGGCGCGTCCGGGGTTGCCGCGCAGCAGTATCCGGCCAAAGTCATCACCCTGGTGGTGCCCTACGCGGCGGGCGGGCCGACGGACACGGTCGCCCGGTTGATCAGCCAGTCGATGAGCGCGACGCTGAAGCAGCAGATCATCGTCGAGAACGTCGTCGGCGCCGGCGGGACGATCGCCGCCAACCGCGTGGCGCACGCGCCGCCCGACGGCTACACGCTCTTTATCCACCACGTCGGCCACGCCACCGCGCCGTCGCTCTACCGCAAGCTGCCCTACGACGCGATCAACGACTTCGAGCCGATCGGCCTGGTGAACGAGGTGCCGATGACGCTCCTCGCCAAGAAGGATTTTCCGCCCAAGGACCTGAAGGAGATGATCGTCTACGTCAAGGCCAACAAGGACAAGGTGACGCTCGCCAACGCCGGGCTCGGCGCCGCGTCGCATCTCTGCGGCATGATGTTCCAGGCGGCGATTCAGACCGACCTCACCACCGTGCCCTACGAGGGCACCGGCCCGGCGATGAACGACCTGCTCGGCGGCCAGATCGACATCCTGTGCGACCAGACCACCAACACGACGAGCCAGATCAAGGCCAACCGCGTCAAGGTTTACGGCGTCACGTCGAAAAAACGCGTCGCCTCCCTGCCCAACGTCCCCACGATGGAGGAGGCGGGCCTCAAGGATTTCGAGGTGACGGTCTGGCACGGCCTCTACGCGCCCAAGGCGACGCCCAAGGCGGTGGTCGACAAGCTCGTTCCGGCTTTGCAGACGGCGCTGAAGGACGCCACGGTGAAGCAGCGCTTCGCCGAGCTGGGCAGCGAGCCGGTGGCGGAAAACCGCGCCACGCCCGCCGCGCTCCGCGCGCACCTCAAGGCCGAGATCGACAAATGGGCGCCGGTCATCAAGAAGGCCGCCGTGTACGCCGACTGAGCCGCCCTTAACCCGAAGCTCGGCCCGCTCATGCGCAACCCCAAGGACTTCTGGACCGGCGTTATCTACATCGCGATCGGCGCGAGCGCCGTTCTGATCGCGCGGGAATACGGCATGGGCACGGCGTTTAAAATGGGCCCGGCCTACTTCCCGACGGTCCTCGGCGGCCTGCTGATGCTGATCGGTCTCCTATCCCTCGCCCGCTCTTTCCTCCGGCCGGGCGCGCCGGTCACCGGCTTCACGATCAAGGGGCTCGCTACGGTCGTCGCCTCGACCCTCCTGTTCGGCTTTATCGTCCGCGGCGCCGGCCTCGTGGTCGCGCTCCCCGCGCTGGTGCTCGTCAGCGGCTACGCGAGCCCCGAGTTCCGCTGGGGGACCGCGCTCGCGCTCGCGGCCGGGCTCACCGTCTTCTGCGTCGCGGTCTTTTTGAAGGGCCTGGGCGTGCCGCTGCCGGTCGTCGGCCCGTGGCTCGGGGGCTGAAGCCGTAGGGCTCGGAAAAAAGGATTCCCGCTATGGAGCTCCTGAGCAACCTCGCGTTGGGCCTCAGCACCGCGGTCACCCCCTGGAATCTTTTGTATTGCCTGATCGGCGTCTTTCTCGGCACGCTGATCGGCGTGCTGCCGGGGCTCGGCCCCACGGCGACGATCGCCATGCTGCTCCCCGTCACCTTCGCCCTCCAGCCGGTCTCGGCGCTCATCATGCTGGCGGGCATCTACTACGGCTCGCAGTACGGCGGCTCGACGACCTCGATCCTGGTCAACCTGCCGGGCGAGGCCGCCTCGGTCGTGACCACGCTCGACGGCTACCAGATGGCGCGCCAGGGGCGCGCCGGCGCCGCGCTCGCGGCGGCGGCGATCGGCTCGTTCTTCGCCGGCACGGTGGCGACCTTCCTGCTCGCGCTGTTCGCGCCGCCGCTGGCGGAGGTCGCGCTCAAGTTCGGCGCCGCCGATTATTTCTCCCTCATGGTCCTCGGGCTGGTGGCCTCGATCGTGCTCGCGCAGGGGTCGCTGCTCCACGCCTTCGGCATGGTCGTGCTCGGGCTGCTGCTGGGGCTGGTCGGCAGCGACGTGAATTCGGGGACCCAGCGCTTCACCTTCGACATCCCCCAGCTCGCCGACGGCATCGGCTTCGTCGTCGTCGCGATGGGCATGTTCGGCCTGACCGAGATCATCCGCAACCTGGAGCAGGAGGAGCACCGCTCGGAGCTCGCCAAGATCTCGAGCTTATGGCCGACGAAAGAGGACTGGCGGCGCATGATCCCGTCGATTCTGCGCGGCACCGCCATCGGCTCGGCGGTCGGCATCCTGCCCGGCAGCGGCTCGATCCTGGGCTCGTTCGCCGCCTATTCGATCGAGAAGAAGGTCTCGAAACACCGCGCCGAGTTCGGCAAGGGCGCCATCGAGGGCGTCGCCGCGCCCGAGTCGGCGAACAACGCCGGCGCCCAGACGTCGTTCATCCCGATGCTGACGCTCGGCATCCCGTCGAACCCCGTCTCGGCGCTGATGATCGGCGCGATGATCATCCACGGCATCCAGCCCGGCCCCTCGGTGATCAAGGAGCAGCCGGCGCTTTTCTGGGGCATGATCGCCTCGATGTGGATCGGCAACCTCTTCCTGATCGTCTTGAACCTGCCGCTGATCGGCATGTGGGTCCGGCTGGTCATGGTGCCGTATCAGTATCTGTATCCGGCGATCCTCGTCTTCTGCGCCATCGGCGTCTTCAGCCTGAGCAACAGCGAGTTCGATATCTATCTCATGGCGCTGTTCGGCCTGGTCGGCTACGTTTTCTCCAAGCTCGGCTGCGAGCCGGCGCCGATGCTGCTGGCGTTTATCCTGGGGCCGATGATGGAAAAATACCTGCGGCGCGCGATGCTGATCTCGCGCGGCGACGCGAGCGTCTTTTTGACCCGGCCGATCAGCGCGGCGCTGCTGGTGCTCGCCGTGCTCGCGATGGCGAGCGTGCTGATCCCGGCTCTTTACAAGACGCGCGAGGTGGCCTTCCGGGAGGAAGCGACGTAGCGTTCGAAAGCATGTCTTGAGCGAAGTCGAAGGACGCTGGCCCAGACCCTTAAAACAGGAGGACAGGGTGAGAGAACGGGCATTCTCCCAAGTCATTCCCGCGCAAGCGGGAATCCCGCCAGTTAAAGGTGTTGCGCTTCGTTTGTGAAGTCTTTTTGTGCCCGTCGACCGTCGACGATGAACGCATGAACCGTCTTGGAGTGTAGTCGAAGCGCTGCGCTAGGTTTTTATTACAAACCTGGACCCCCGCTTGCGCGGGGGTGACTGATGGAAAGAGGCCGCGTTCACAGAAAGCGGGAATCCGGATATTTAATAATTATGCCCGCGCGCAAACCGCCCGAAGATACCCCGGACGCCGATTCGCCCTTCGGCGCGCCGGTCGTCGTCCCGATCGAAGACTCGATCGACCTGCACGCCTTCGCGCCCAAAGACATTCCGGGCGTCGTCGGAGAGTATTTGGCACAATGCGCTCGGGCGGGGATCTACGAAGTCAGGATCGTCCACGGGCGCGGCACGGGCGTGCAGCGCCGGATCGTCCAGTCGATCCTGGCAAAGCACCCGCTGGTCGCGTCTTTCAAAGACGCCCCGGCCGAGGCGGGGGGATGGGGCGCGACGGCGGTTTGGCTAAAACACTAACACCCAATGCGCGTAGCGCTCGCTACGCCGCCGCGGCTTTTTTCTCCGGGTACTTCTCGCAGAGCTTCTTCCAGCCTTCGGCCAGTTTCTTAGCGTCTTCCACGACCTCGGGCGGGACGTTGCGGAACGGCGGGCGGAGCGGCCCGGGCGCGCAGTAGCCGGCGTAGTTCATGGCGAGCTTGGCATGGTTCTCGCGCCAATTGAGACCGCCGCCGGTCTTCGTTCTGCCGTGGGTTTCGAGATCGAGGCAAATCTGCTTGACGGTTTCCCAATCGCCCGCGCGCCACGCGTCGCGCAGATGCAGCACCGGCCACGGGCCGAGCCACGCGTTAATCGACCAGCAGCCGGAGGCGCCCATCTGGATGAACGGGTAGGCCTGGGTCTGGTTGCACAAGACGCTGATCTTCCCCCGGACGACGTTCATCAGCTGGATGAACTCGAGCGGGGTCCGGTGGCTGTCCTTCATCGCCACGATGTTGGGGCGCGTGACGAGCTTCTCGAAGATCGACACCGGGAGCTTCACGTGGTGGAGCGGCGGGTTGTGGTAGATGACGACGCCGAGCTGGGGGAAGGCGTCGGCGATGTCGAGGTAGAACT
>DASWFA010000689.1:0-6547 GCA_036394475.1 Binatia bacterium | reverse complement strand
TGGACGGGCGGAGAATTCAATTTACTCTCGGGCCGCCCGCCGGTCCTTCGCTGCAACGTCTCCGCGGCGGGAACTCTTGCTGCTTGCTTCGGGCAGCATCGAAACTCGCCCGCCGAAGAGCATGCGGGCTCGAACATCGATGCTGCTCGCCCCAGAGTTGATTTTCGCTCACGAACCGGCGGGCGGCCCGGTGCATGAGCATGCGCGCCGCCGCCGGGACGCGATCATTGCCAAGCACCCTGGAAACGGCTAAATTTTCTCTATGAGAAAACGCCGCTGGCTCGCCTTGGCGCTCCTCGCCGGGCTTTTTTTCGGCTGCGTCACCGCGCCCTATACCGGCCGGAGCCAGTTGATGCTGGTTTCCGAGCCGCAGGAGGTAAGCCTGGGCGCGCAGGCCTACAATCAGACGCTGCGCGACAGCGTCGTCTCCGACAATCCCGAAGCGCTCCGCGTCGTGCGCAAGGTCGGCGAGAGAATCGCGCGCGCCGCCGACAAGCCCGACTATAAGTGGGAGTTCCGCGTCTTCGACGATCCGGAGCAGGTGAACGCCTTCTGTCTCCCCGGCGGGAAAGTCGGCGTCTACACCGGCATCTTTCCCGTGGCGCGGGACGAGGCCGGCCTCGCCGTCATCATCGGCCACGAGGTGGCGCACGCGCTGCTGCGCCACGCCGGCGAGCGGATCAGCCGGGTGCAGCTGGTCGGGACCGGGCTCGGGCTGGTGGGGGCGGCGGGAATGAATGCCGGGCTGGTCCAGGCGCTCGGCCTGGGCGCCAACGTCGGACTCATCCTGCCGTTCAGCCGCTCGCAGGAATCTGAGGCGGACAAGGTCGGGCTGATCCTCATGGCCAAGGCGGGCTACGACCCGCGGGTCGCCGTGCCGCTCTGGGAGCGCATGGAGCAGAAGGCGCAGGCGAAGAAGGCGCCGCCGGATTTTCTTTCCACCCATCCCGGCGCCGGGACGCGCGTCGAGGAGCTGCGCGCCTTCATGCCCCAGGCGCTGGAATATTACCGGCCGTCCGACCGCGGGCTGGAAACGCTGCCCTCGCTCCAGGAGATCGATTCGCCGAGAGCCAAGGTCGAGCGCGACCTGGTCAAGCGCATGCAGGCGGTCAACCAGCTCGCCGGGCAAAAAGAACGGGCGGTCGCGGAGGCGATCGGCTCCAGTCTCAGGATGGATCTATACGCGGTCGCCGAGGAGAGACAGCAGCTCAAGCTCGGCTACGGGCAATACGCCGCGCTCCGCGGCGTCGCCTACCTGGGGAAGTCTTCCTTGCGGCCGGTTTTGCAGGACTACCAGAGCGGCGCGCGCTGGTCCGATCTCGCCGCGCTCCACGGCGCGAACATGCCCGAGCTCATCGCCTGGATGGGCGACATCCAGCGCGCGATCAAATAGCTCGCGCACCGATCTCCAATCCCGAATTCCCGACCTACGCATACAGCTTGTCGATAAAGCCGCTGTCGTCGATCTGCCGGAGATAGTGCATGTCCCAGAGCGACATGGGGTTGACCTTGGCCGCCTCCGGGTCCTGGCGCTTCGCCAGCTCGTAGACGTTGCGGATCGCGGGCAGCGAAGGATAGGGCTTTTTCTCCAGCACCGCCGCCAGCTCCTTATACATGTGGTCGACGACTTCCCGGTCCCATCCCTCGTCCTTGTATTTCTTCTCCAGGATCGCGGTGGTCTTGGCCTTTTCGGTCTTGAAAAAGTGGATGCCCTCGATGATTCCCTTGAGCACCCGCTCGACGATGTCGGGGTGCTTTTGGGCGAAAGTCCAGCTCGTCGACACCGTGGTGAACCAGACCATCGGCTGGAACGGAATCTCGATCACTTTGAGCCCCGCCCGCTTGGCGAAGATATCCTCCGGCGGCGTGATGAGCGCGCCGTCGAACTCCCCGACCTGGACCCCTTCCCACGCCGCCTTGCCCTCGCTGCGCCATTTTTTCATCACGATGTCGCCGCGGTCGACGTCGAGGCCGTTCTCCTTGAGGAAGAGCCAGTTGTTGAGGCCCGGGTGCTGCCCCTTGTGGGCGACGATTTTTCCCTTCAAGTCGGCGATCCCGTTGATGCCCGAGTCGGGCAGGACGACGAGCCGGTGGTAGTTCAGGTTGAGCGTTTGACCGACGTAGACCCACGGGTCGCCCTTGACGCGCGCGGCGTAGGGCGAGAGGTGATTGCCGCTGACGAACTGGACTTCTTCCTTGGCGACGAGCTTGTGCGAATCGTCGGCGCTGATGAAATAATCGTACTCCACTTCCAGGTTGTTCTTGGCCCACGAGCCGGACTCCTGCACGACGTGGAGAAAGGCCAGATGGCCGTCGGATCGATAGGGAAATTTAATCTTGTCCATGTTGCCTCCGCGTTTTTTAGTCTGCCCCGCTATCCATCCCACCGTCGATTCTGCTTGTCAAGCGGCTTGACGCGCCCGGCGCGGGGGACTATGACGGGGCCGATGGGCGCGGGGAAAAAACGCTTCGTCCGCGCGCTGGCGCTCGCCCTGGCGCTCGGCGTTTGGGCGCCGCCGGCCGCGGCCGCGAAGCTCTACGTGGTCTACGCCTCGATCGGCGGGACGCAGGCGGTCGGCTGGGTCGCCAGAGAGGCGGGCCTGTTCGCCAAGCACGGCCTCGACGTCGAGCTGCTCTTCACCGGCGGCGGCCGGGCGGTCACTTCGCTCCTCGGCGGCGACACGCCGATCGTCACGGTGGGCGGGCCCTCCGCCATCGCGGCCCGGCTGGGCGGCAGCGACGTCATCCTGATCGCGCATATCTTCGACACGATCCTCTATTCGCTCATGGTCCTGCCCGAGGTCCGGAGCCTCGCGGACTTGAAGGGCAAGAAGATCGGGGCCAGCCGGTTCGGCTCGGCGACCGATTTTTCGCTCCGCTACGTGCTCAGCCATAACGGCATGGACCCGGCGAAGGACGTGGTGATCTTCCAGATCGGCGGGCAGGCCGAGACTCTCGCGGCGCTCCGCTCGGGCTCGATCCAGGGCGGCGTGATCGCCTCGCCGGCCACGGCCGAGGCGAAGCGGCTCGGCATGAAGGAGCTCGTCAACCTGGCGACGCTCGGCGTGCCCTACCCGCAGACCGCCGTCGCCACGACCGACCGCTACCTGCGCGCCAACCGGGACACGGTGCTGCGGTTTACCCGCGGCTACATCGACGGGGCGCGCCGCTTCCTCGCCGACCGGGAGTTCTCGCTCAAGGTGATCGCGAAATACACCAAGATCCAAAACCGTCCCACGCTCGAGGCGACCTACGACGATTACGCGCCTTACGTCAAGCAGCGGCCCCTTCCGACGGCGAGCTCGGTGCAGACGGTCCTCGACCAGCTGGCGCCGACCGATCCGCGCGCCCGCGCCGCCCGGCCGCAGGAATTTATCGACCCGAGCGTGATCGCGGAGCTCGACCGGGAGGGGTTTTTCCCCGGCCCGGCCGGCGGCGCCGCCGGCGGGAGATGACGGTTTTCCGGAACGCTTTGACATCGGGGGGGATTCGATATAAGTAAATAGAAGAGCATCCGAGTGAAGTTTAAAGAGACAAAGCATAAATACGTTTGCTGGGAAAAATTGGCCGGCAAAAAAGAGATGCACCCAACCGGGTGCATCTCTTTTTTTGGCCCGGCGGAGGTTGGGACTTGCGCGAGCAAATAGAGATACTGGCGTCGCTGCAGAACGTGGACCGCGAGATCAAGCAGAAAACCGGAGCCAAAACGCTGCTCACCGAGGAGATCCGCAAGAAGGAAGAGGAACTGGGGCTCAAAAAAAAGGAAGTGGCCGAGCTCCGGGCCGGCTGGACCGAGAAGGAAAAGCTCCGGCGCGAGAAAGACCAGGCGCTGCAGGACGAGGCCCGCAAGGCGACCGACAAGCGGATGCGCATGAGCCGGATCAAAAACATCCGCGAGCTCCAGGCGCTCCAGCACGAGGTCGATCAGATCAAGATGGCCAACGGGCTGCTCGAAGAAGAGCTGATCGCCATCATGGAGGACCTCGATGCGCGCGCGGCCGTCTTGAAGGAAAAAGACGACGAGCTGAAGGGGCTGCTGCAGGGCTGGAGCGAGCAAAAAGGCCGGTTGGAGTCGCAGGTGGCCGAGATCGACAAGGAGGTCGCGGAGGTGTCCTCGGGACGCCAGTCGATCGCCGCGCAGCTGAACGGCGATCTCATCGGGCGCTACGAGATGATCTTCCAGCGCCGCGGCGGCATGGCCGTGGTGGCGGTCGCGGACGGCATCTGCCAGGGCTGCTTCATGAACATCCCGCCCCAGCTCGCCAACGAGATCCGGCGCAACGAGAGGCTCAACCTCTGCCCCAGCTGCCACCGCATTCTCTACTACAAGCCGCCGCCGAGCGAAGACAAGCAGATCTGACCGACACGGCGACCCAATCCAATGGCCGACGAATCCGCGGGGGAATGGCTCCTCATGGTGGATGGCGCCTCGCGCGGCAATCCCGGCGAGGCGGGCTCGGGCGCGGTGATTTACGACGACGCCGGCCGGACGGTGCGCGAGCTCACCCGCTATCTCGGCCGCGTGACCAACAACGTCGCCGAGTACGAAGGGCTCCTCATGGGCCTGGAAGAGGCCCTCAAGCTGGGCGTCAAGCGGCTCCGGGTCCAAAGCGACTCCGAGCTGCTGGTGCGCCAGCTGAACGGCGTCTACCGGGTCAAGCACGAAAACCTGATCCCGCTCCACCGGCGGGCCCGGGAGCTGTTGCGCCGGCTCGACTCCCACCGTATCATGCATGTCAGGCGCGAGCTCAACAAAGTCGCCGACCGGCTGGCGAACCAGGCGATCGACGACGCGCACCAAAAAGGATCCAAAATTTCCTGACGGGGCTAAAGTAGATCAAGCGATCGCTCCCGGTTTTCCGGGAGAGGAAAGTCCGGACTCCACAGGACAGGGTGGCCGCTAACGGCGGCCCCGGGTGACCGGGGGAAAGTACCACAGAAAACATACCGCCCGCCGCAAGGCGGGTAAGGTTGAAAAGGCGAGGTAAGAGCTCACCGGTCCATCAGTGATGATGGATGCTAGGCAAACCCCACCTGGAGCAAGGCCAAATAGGAGGGTCGGGTGGTCCGCCCATAGCCCTCGGGTAAGGTCGCTCGACCCCGCGAGCAATCGCGGGGCAAGATGAATGATCGCTGTGGCTTCTTCTAGAGGCCATTACAGAATCCGGCTTACCGATCTACTTTAGCCCTACCTTTTTTTTCTCAGTCCAGCCAGGCAACACTCACCCCGGCCGCAAGCGGAAGCTTGCCCGGTCGGAGAGCCTGCGCATCCGGTTAGCGGCGGTGGGAGTCAGCCCCCGCCCATTGCGCAGGCTCGAAGAGCGGGTGGGGCGTCCGCTTGCGGTCTCGTTTTCCCTCTACATATGGGGCTTTCTGTCAGTAATTTGGCTTATTTGTCACTATCTGTCGGGTCCTCTGAAGAGGGCTCCTTTACGGCTCCGGCCGGGGTGTAATTTTTTTATTGACAAGATGGTAAGGGGGACGCTATAAGCCTCTAGGTGGGATAAAGTGGGATGAATTCCCATAGAGTCCCGCGCGGTCCCATTAACCATATGTTTCGCGGCAGCTTCGAACACACGCTGGACTCTAAGGGTCGTCTGAGCATCCCGGCGAAGTTTCGCGAGGTGCTCATCGGCAAAGGGGATGACCGCATCGTCATCACCAACTTCGTCGTCGACGCGACGCGCTGCCTCGACGTCTACCCGCTCGACGAATGGCTCCGGTTCGAGGACGAGATCAGGAAAAAGCCGCGCTTCGAGCGCCGCATGGTGTCGTTTCAAAACTATTACCTGGGCGGCGCCAGCGAATGCGCCGTCGACAAGCAGGGGCGCATCCTCATTCCGCCGCTGCTCCGCCATTACGCCGGCCTCAAGCGGGACGTCGTGCTGGTCTCTTCGCTGGATAAATTTCGCGTGTGGGACAAGGAGGCTTGGAAGAAGGTTTTTGCCGGGGCCGAGGACAAGTTGATGCAGGATCCCGATTTTCTCGGCGACTTGGGGCTCTAAGTCAACCGCCCGCGCGCGGCCGAACGCCGCCGCCGGGCAGAAGGAGAAAAGGAATGCTGCAGCGGAAGATCATTCAGGATGTCTCGGTGATCGACATCGCCGGAGACATCGATTTTCGCGAGATGATCCGGATCAAGGACGTGATCGGCTCCCTGATCGAGCGGGAGCAGACGAAAGTGGTGCTGCACTTGAGGAGCGTCGATCACATCAATTACTTGAGCATCGGAGTGCTGCTGGAGCGGCTGAAGGTTCTCCGCAACCTGAACGGCGACTTGAAGCTCGCCGGCATGACCCCTTACGTCCGCGATATCTTCCGCGTCGTCGGCATGGACCAGTTTTTCGAGGACTACACGACTCTGGAAGACGCCATCGACAGCTTCGACGACGATTGGGAGGGAGACGGCACCTTCCATTAAAAAATAATGGCCTACGCGCATGCGCCGGTGATGGCCGATGAGGTCGTGGAGATCCTCCGGCCCGAGGCGCGGGGGAAATATCTCGACGGAACGCTCGGAGGCGGAGGGCACAGCGAAAAAATACTC
>DASWFA010000688.1:0-3269 GCA_036394475.1 Binatia bacterium | reverse complement strand
AAACGACCGGATTGGGATAATAACACAGGCGCCTATCCGCCCGCCAATGGCAATTTTCGTCAGCCGAAGTGACGAATCCGGACAGTTTGGCGGCAAAGTGAGCGGTTTTGCTCCAGGGGGCCGGGGGAATCGTACGGGGTTCGGCGCGATTGTGGACCCTTGACTTTCCAAAGCCGTGGACATAGGTATCTCCATCGGCGCTCGGACCGGCTCCCTAAGACCGCCGCGAGCATGCCTCATCGAGGAGGTGCCATGAGACTGAATCATAGACCCGTGTGGGCTCTAACGGCCGGCGCGATCTTTTCTCTCGCCCTGCTCTCGCACCGCCCGGCGGCGGCGGCCGAGGCCGCCAAGCCGCGCGGCGGCGGCGAGCTCACCTTCGCCGTCGGCGGCACGCCTCCCTCGTTCGACGGCCACCGGGAAACCACCTTCGCCATGCTGCACCCGCTGGCGCCCCACTACAGCACGCTGCTGCGCTTCGACCCGCAGGGCTACCCCAAAATCGTCGGCGACGTCGCGGAAGACAAATGGACCATCTCCCGGGACGGCCTCACCTACACGTTCAAGATCAAGAAGGGGATCAAGTTCCACGACGGCAGCGACCTGACATCGAAAGACGTCAAGGCGACCTACGACAAAATCATCTTCCCGCCGGAAGGCGTGGCGAGCGCGCGCGCCGCTTCCTACGGCGTGGTCAAGCAGATCGACGCGCCCGACCCCTATACGGTGGTCTTCACGCTGAAGCAGCTCTCGGCCTCGTTCATCGCCAACCTCGCCTCGCCGTGGAATTTTATCTACAAGGCCGACCTGCTCGCCAAGGACCCGCACTGGTACGAGAAGAACGTCATGGGCTCGGGGCCGTTCGTCTTCGTCGAGCAGGTGCCCGGCTCGCACTGGATCGGCAAGAAAAATCCCAACTACTATATGAAGGACCGGCCCTACCTGGACGGCTTCAAGGCCGTCTTCATCCGCGACACCGCGCCGCGCGTCGCCGCGGTCCGCAGCGGCCAGGCGCTGATCGAGTTCCGCGGCTTCAACCCCGCGGCCGAGGACGAAATCAAAAAGTCGCTGGGGAAAAACGCCGTGGTGCAGGAAAGCCCGTGGATCTGCAACCTGACCGTTACCATCAACAGCGAGAAGAAGCCCTTCAACGACCCGCGCGTGCGGCGCGCCCTCACGCTCGCGATCGACCGCTGGAACGCCTCCAAGGCCCTGGCCCAGATCTCGCTCATGAAATACGTCGGCGGCGTCTTCCGCCCGGGCTCCCAGTTCGCCACGCCCGAGGCGGAGCTCGTCAAGCTCGCCGGCTTCGGCAAAAACATCGACGCCTCGCGGAAAGAGGCGCGCCGCCTGCTGAAGGAGGCCGGCGTTCCGGAAGGCTTCTCCTTCACGCTCAAGAACCGCAACGTGAAAGAGCCCTACGAAGTGACCGGCATCTACGCCATCGACCAGTGGCGCCAGATCGGCCTCAACGTCAACCACGTCATGCAGGAGGAAAACACTTACTTCAACGACCTGCGCCAGGGGAACTACGACGCCGGGATCGACTTCGCCTGCGACTTCATGGACGAGCCGGACCTGCAGCTGCAAAAGTTCCTGAGCGCCAAGAAGAGCTCGCTCAACTACGGCCGCTACAACGACGACGCGCTGGACGAGCTGTACGACCGGCAGAGCCGCATGACGTCTCTGGCGGAGCGGAAGAAGGTCCTCCAGCGGTTCGAGAAGCGGGTGCTGGACGAGCAGGCCTACCAGTTCCACATCCTCTGGTGGCAGCGCATCGTGCCGCAATGGGCCAAGGTGAAGGGCTGGAAGATCACGCCGAGCCACTACGTGAACCAGGACCTGAGGGACGTGTGGATCGCGGAATAATAATAAAAAACGCTGAATTTTGAAGGTGGAATTTTTAATTAAATTCAAAACTCAAAACTCATAATTCAAAATTGTTTTTTCGAAGTGCGCCGCTATATCCTCAACCGTCTCTTACTGATGATCCCGACCCTGATCGGGGTCGCGGCGCTGGTTTTTTTGCTGCTGCGCGTGCTGCCCGGCGACATCGTCGAGCTCAAGTACGCGGGCAGCGGCACTTTCGCCCCCCGGCAGGCGATCGAGCGCGAGAAGGCCCAGCTCGGCCTCGACAAGCCGCTGTGGCGGCAGTTCGCGACCTGGATGGTGGGCATCGCCCGGCTGGACTTCGGCACCTCGATGTGGACCGGGCGGCCGATCACGCAAGAGATCGCGATCCGCCTCGAGCTGAGCCTCGAGCTGGCGCTGATGGCGACGCTGGTCGCGGTCCTGATCTCGGTCCCGCTCGGGACCCTGGCGGCGCTCCGGCAGGACACCTGGGTCGATTACGCCGTGCGCATCTTCTCGATCGCCGGCCTCGCCATCCCTTCGTTCTGGCTCGGCATCCTCATCATCCTCGTCTTCATCATTTACTTTCACTGGCTCCCGCCGCTGACCTTCACCTCGTTCTGGGTCGATCCCCGGGCCAACCTGACGCAGCTCATCTGGCCCGCGCTCGCCGTCGGCTACCGCTACTCGGCCATGGCGACCCGCATGACGCGCTCGGCGGTGCTGGAAGTGCTGCGCGAGGATTACATCCGCACGGCGCGGGCGAAGGGGCTCCGGGAAAAAGTCGTGCTCACGCGCCACGCGCTTAAAAACGCGCTGCTGCCGGTCATCACGGTGCTCGGGCTCGAGTTCGCGTTTCTCGTCGGCGGCCTGGTCGTCACCGAGCAGGTGTTCAACTTGAACGGCATCGGCAAGCTGTTCGTCGAGGCGATCAGCCAGCGCGACTACACCATGGTGCAGAGCCTGGTGCTGCTCACGTCGTTCGTCTTCATCTTCGTCAACTTCGTCGTCGACCTGGTGAACGCCTGGCTCGACCCGCGCATCCGGTATCAATAAAAAATGGCAATCTCCCGCCATGGCTAAAGACTTGAGCATGGGCGCTTCGTCCCCGGCTTTGCCCCGTTGGCTCGCGGTCTCCCTCACCTTCGCCCGGCGCCGGCCGCTCGGCGCCGCCGGCGCGGCGGTCATCCTCGTCATGCTCTTCGCCGCCGTCTTCGCCGGCTTCATCTCGCCCTACGACCCGCTCACGACCGACTACGCGGCGATGCTCCAGGCGCCCTCGGCGGCGCACTGGCTCGGCACCGACTCGTTCGGGCGCGACGTGCTCGCGCGCATCATTTACGGCTCGCGCACCGCGCTCCTGGTGGGCTTCACGGCCTCGTTTTTCGGCGCGACGCTCGGCGCCATGCTCGGCGTGA
>DASWFA010000687.1:0-11158 GCA_036394475.1 Binatia bacterium | reverse complement strand
CGTGGTCTTGAAGCAGGGCGCGGCCAATCCGGGGCCGTACCTGAAGCTGGCCGACGCCAAGGCCGCCGGCGCGGTGACGATCAACTACGGCCTGTTCGTCAACTCGGTCGTGAGCTTTCTGGTCGTCGCCTTCGCCGTCTTTCTGGTCGTTCGCGGCATCAACCGGATGCGCCAGGAGGGAAAGGAGGCGCCGCCGCCCCCGAGCACGAAGGAATGCCCCTACTGCGCCTCGCTCATACCGATCAAGGCGCTGCGCTGCCCGCACTGCACCTCCGAGATTCCGCACTCGTAGCCGGCGAAAACCCGTATTGACAATCCCGCTTCGCCCGCTAGCCTTATTCCAGGAGGTGCGCCCATGATCACCCGCATGATCGTCGTTACCGTTCCTAAAGAGAAGGTGGCCGAGGCGGAGCGGCTGTGGAAGCAGGAATGCGCGCCGCTCATGATCCAAACGCCGGGCTGCAAGAGCGAGGATTTTTTGCGCAACCGCGAAAACCCCGGGGAGATGATCTCGCTCAGCACCTGGGAAAATCAGGCGGCGATCGACAAGTACCGGTCGAGCGACGCGCACAGGGAAATCCAGAAGCACACGCGCGCGCTCATGGGCGTGAGCCAGGTCGAGGTCAAGAGCTACGAGGTCGTCGGCTAGAGCCGGCGCTTCAGCCCTGGCAGACGATCCACTCGCGGGGAAACTTGTTCAGGCTATCGCAGCCGTTTTTCCTGACTACGAGCGTCTCGCCGAACTGAAGCCCCATTTTTTCGTCCTTGGTGATGACGTTGGGCTGGATGACGATCACCATGTTCTCGCGAAAATGGATGTCGCCCTCCTCGTGCCGGGCGGTCGTCTTGGTCTGAAAAATCGGCGGGTACTGGTTCGCGCCGTGGATCAGGTCGTCGTAGATCGTGTAGCCGCGCCGGTGCACGACCTCGGCCGCCTCCTCCGCCTCGCGGACGGAGGTGCCGTCCCTGATGGCGCCGGCGAGAACCTGAAACGTCTCGACCGCCGCGTCGTGGAGCTTCTTCCATTCGGGCGTCGGCCCCTCGCCGACCGAATAGGTCCGGTGGATCTGGCCGCTGTAGCCCCAATAGCTCCCGCTGATCTCCGTGATGATGCAGTCGCCGCGCTCGAGCTTCCGGCTCGAATGATACTGCGACGGCACGGGAAAGTGCGGGTCGCGCATCGGCATGCTGGTCATGAAATGAATCCCCGCGTAGCCGCCCGCTTTTAAATAGACCGGCTCGATCAGCGCGGCGAGCTCGTCCTCGCGGAGTCCGGGCTTGATGTTTTCGGCGAGCGACTGCATCGACTGGTCGGTGAGCTTGGAGGCGAGGCGGATGCGCTCGATCTCGGCCTGGCTCTTGATGGTCCGCAGCATGCGGAACTTGCCGCCGGCCTCGACGAGCTTCGCGTCGGACAGCCGGTCGCGCATTTTTTGATACTGCGTGTGGGGGATGCTCCCGACCAGGCCGATCTTTTTCTGCCCCAGCCCGCGCTCCTCAAGCAGCGCGACGATGCCGTTCCCGGTATTCGCCCCGGCCCAGCGGATGTCCTTTACCACCGACAGCACGCGCGCCATCGGCACGTGGTTGTAGAGCTGCATGAGCAGCACGGGGTCCCGGCCTTTTTGGAAGAGCAGGTAGGCTTCGCGCCCGCCGGGCCAATCGGTCAGCCAATAAATCTCCGAGGCGTAGCGGCCCGCGCCGTAGACGAGCAGCGCGTCGAGTCCGGCTTCGTCCATCAACGCCGCCACGCTCTGGTGGCGCGCGGACATCTCGCCGTCTGAAAACGTGGGGAACTGAGAACGGTCGCGCATCTAAATCCTCCTTGGAGTCTGTCGCGGTCAAGACCGAAGATTATCGATGATCCGGAGAACTGTCAACGCCGGTGCCGGCCGATAGCCGCCGACATAAATCGGCGATCGGCTCACAGGCGCGCGTCTCCGGCGGTAAAACGGCGGCCCGTGAGGACGGCGCAAATCTCCTCGTGGCGCGAAAAATCGCGGGTTGGATAGAAAGTCGGGTTGAGCGAATATCCGGCGTGCTTGTGGAAAGGCGATGCCGCGTCGCTTTAGAGCTTTAATAGCTTCTTCGCGTTGCCCTCGAGAATCATCATCTTCTCGGACTCCGGGCAGTCCAGCGCTTCTACTTTCTCGACGGTCAGCCAGTCCCCCAGCGTGTAAGGGTAATCGGTTCCGACCATCAGACGGTCCGCGCCCGCGACCCGCTTTAAATAATCCAGCGTGTCGACGCGGTAGACCATCGTGTCGAAGTAGAGGTTCTTCTTCATCACGACGCTCGGCGGCGACGCGGACGACGGGGCGCGCGGGCCGCGCCGGACGCGGAAGCCCTGGTCCAGGCGGCCGATCTGATAGGGAAAGAAGCCGCCGCCGTGAAGGACGCAGAGCTTCAAATTCGGAAAGCGGTCGAAGACGCCGCTGTAGCTCATGTAGGCCAGCGAGAGCGTGCTGTCGGCCGGATTGCCGCAGATAAGCCGCAGGCCGTAAGGCCCCATTTTTTCCGAGCCGGCGACGTCCTCCGGATGCATCACGAGCAGGGCGTCGAGCTCCTCGGCCTTTTTCCAGAAGGGGTCGAAGAATCCGTCGTTGTAGTACCGGCCGTTCACGTTCGAGGCGATGTAGCCGCCGCGGAGCCCGAGCTCCCGTATCGCGTGCTCCAGAACCGCCGCCGCCTTCGGCGGGTCCTGCAGCGGGGCGGCGGCGAGGCCGACAAAGCGGTCGGGATGTTGGAGCGTCAGATCGCGGATGCCTTCGTTGTAGCGCCGGCACCAGGCCTCGCCCTGTTTTCCGTCGAGCGGGTAGCCCAGGCTCGAAGTGTGCGGGATGAGCGCGCCGATCGCGATCTTCCCCTTCTCCATCGCTTCGAAGCGCTCTTTCAGGCCCGCCAGCTCCTGCGGGACGTTGAACGATTCCGCGCCGCCGAAAGAGATCGAGGTCTCCCCGTTCTTGCCTTCTTTGGCCGCGACGCCGGAGCTTTTGCCCTGCCGCGCCTCGTCCAGCAAGGTTTGCGGAATATAGTGATGGTGGATGTCGATGGCGCAAACACGCATATCAGTTTGCCTCCGGTTGGTTAAAAGGTTCTATGCCGGAAAAATTACGCTTGCCGGTCCGCGGACGGACGCATCGGCCCTTCGGGACGCCTCCGGCGGGCCTTTACGTAAATTCAAACCGCGTCCTCCGGCCGGTCGTATTTGGCCCGGCCGCGCATCTCCTTGATGGTGGGATAGGCCACGACCGCGATGGTGAGGACGATCAGGATGATCACGCTGGGGAAGGCGAGCCACCGGGCGCCGTAGGCCGACGTCGAGATCCAGAGATAGTTCTCGCCGATCTTCCCTAAAATAAGTCCCAGCACGAGCAGGAACGGGATCAAGAGCGAGCCGCGGATGAAAGTCAGCGCCGCCAGGTGGTTCAGGATCATGAAGCTGATGCCGGCGACGATAATGTTGGAGATGATCAGGATCCACACCATGGCGAAGGTCACGTCCAGGCGCGATTTCAGCATCTCCGGACCGGGCTGGAGACCGACGATGAGAAGGGCGCCCAGCAGGAGCGCCATGCTCGCGCTGCCGGGAATGCCGAAGGCGATCGTCGGGATCAGGTCGCCGCCGCGGGTCGAATTGTTGGCCGCCCCCGGCCCCAGCACGCCTTCGACGGCGCCTTTGCCGGCCCGGCCTTTGTCTTTCAAGCCGCGCACCGCGTGCCCGTAAGCGATCCACTGCGCGACGTTCGCCCCCAGGACGGGCAGCACGCCGAAGTAAACGCCGATGAGGCTGCACCGCGTGACCAGCCAGAAGTGGCGGAAGGTGTCCTTGACGCCTTCCATGACGCCCTTGAGCTTTTCCTTCGGCGCCTGCGAGATGCTGGTGCCCCGGACGGCCAGGTCGACGATCTCCGGAATGGCGAACATCCCGACCACGACCGGGGTCACGTCGAGGCCGTCCCACAGGTAAAGCCAGCCGAACGTATAGCGCAGCGAGCCGGTCTGGGGGTCGACGCCCATCGACGCCAGCATGAGGCCGATGCCGCCGGCCAGCAGGCCCTTGATCAGCGACGTGCCGGCGAGCGTGCCGATGAAGGTGATGCCCATGATCGTGATGATGAAGAGCTCGGGCGAGCCGAACATCAGCACCAGCGGCCGCATGATCGGGATCGACACCGCGAGCGACAGGGCGCCGATGACCGCGCCCAGGAGAGAGCTCATGATCGCGGCGCCGAGCGCCCGTCCCGCCTCGCCCTTTTTCGACATCGGATAGCCGTCCAATATCAGCGCGGCGGACGAGCTTTCCCCCGGGATGCCGAACAGGATCGAGGTCAGGTCGCCGGTCGTTCCGGTGACCGCGAGCATTCCGAGCAGAAAACAAAAGGCCTCGATCGGCGTCTTGATGCTGTACGAGAACGGCAGCATCAGCGCGAGCGTGGCGAGCCCGCCGATGCCCGGCAGGAGCCCGACCCAGAAGCCGATGACGATGCCGAGGAGCAGGTAGCCGAACGCCGGCCAGGAGAGGACCTGCCAGAAACCGCTGATAAACGCTTCGAGCATTTTGCTATTCCGTCCCCATCAGCTTCTGCATCCGCTCGACGACCTCGGGCGAAGCCGCGACCACCTCTTTGGCCAGCTTCTGCATCGCCGCGCCGCTGATCGGGTCGATGTCGAGCTTGCGCTTTTCCGCATCGGCGAGATAAGCCGGATCCTTGACGATCTTGTCGAACGCGTCGCGCAGGATCTTCACCCGGTCGGCCGGGACCTTCGGGCCGAAGACGAGCGGGCGGCCGAAATCCCCCGACGCCAGCATGACCGTCGTCAGGCGCCGGCCGGTGGGCGTCGCCTTGTATTTGTCCATCAGCTCGTAAATCGTCGGCGGGTCCTTGAGGCGCGGGTCGCGCTTGCTGCCGGTCTGGAAGAGCACGTTGGCGAAGCCGTTCTTGCGCCAGCTGATGAACGGCTCGCGGGCGAACCAGGCGGTGATGGTGAAGGCGCGGCATTGGACTTCGCCGCGCTCGACCGCGAGGTCGACGTCCCCGCCGGACTGGTAGCCGACGACGATGTCGAACTTCGTGCCGATGACCTCTTCCAGGAGCTTGGGCAGCCAGAAGCCGGTCGAGGACGTGCCGTTGGAGCCGCACTTGGGCGGCGTGGCCGCCTTCTTGATGTCGTCCACCGACTTGAACGGCGCGTCGGAGCGCATGTAAAGCAGGTGGTTGGAGACCACCGGGCTGCCGATGAAGTTGAACTTGCTCCAGTCGAAGCGGACCTCCGGCTTCTTCGAGAGCTGGTCGAAATAAAGCGCCGGATAGATCGCCCCGATCGTGAGCCCGTCCGGCTTGGCGACGTTGTAAACGCTATTCGCCGCGATCGTCGACGCCGCGCCCGGCATGTTCTGGACGATGACGTTGGGCTCGCCGGGCAGATACTTCGGCAGGTACTCCGCCATCAGGCGCGGGTAGAGATCGTAGGCGTCGCCGGCCTTGGTGCCGACGATGATCGTGATCGTTTTGCCCTTGTAAAAGGGCGCCTGGGCAAATGACGACTGCGCGGTCAAAAGCACCAAGAAGGCGAGAGGCGCGAGGCGCGGGGCGCGGGCAAAAGCATTTTTAAATCGCTTGAAGATATCGGGGCTTCCGTGGCACATGCGGCCTCCTGTTCGATTTGCTTTCATACGCATTGCTTATCACACTTTCCGCGATTGACTGTCAACCCGTTGCGATCTATCCGGCAATGAGTTTTTTCATCCTGGCGACGACCTCCGCCGGCTGCGCGACCACGTCCGCGGCGAGCGTCTCGAGCTCGGCGCCGCCGGCCGCCACCACGCCCAAATCGTGCGCCTCGGCTTCGGCGAGGAGCGCGGGGTCGCGCGCCGCTTCCAGGAACGCTTCCCGCAGGATTGCTATCCGTTCGGCGGGAACTCCGGGCGGCGCGACCCACGGCCGGCCGAACAGCGCCGCGCTCAGAATCGCCCGCGCGAGCCGGCGGCCCGCTTCCGGAACCGCGCGCCGGTCCATCAGCTCGCCGAGCGTGGGCGCCTCCGCGAGCCTGGCGTCGCGCTCCCGGCCGGTTTGCAGCAGGATGCGGACGAAGCCCTCTTTGCGCCAGGTGTGATAGGGCTCGTGCGAGAAGAAGCCCGAGATCGTCAGCACGCGGCAGTCGATCTCGCCGCGCGCGACCGCGTCGTCCACGTCCGGGCCTTCCTTGTAATTGTTTTTTATTTCGAATTTCGCGCCGAATATTTCCTGTAATAATTTCGGCAGATAGTAGGCCGTGGATGCGGTGCCGGAGGCGCCGCACCTGGGCGGCCGGGCGGCGTTTACGATCGCGTCGAGGCTGTCGTAGGGCGTCGCCGCCCGCGCGTAGAGCAGGTGGCTCGAGCGGTCGGGCGTGCCGATCCAGCAGAATTTCGCCCAGTCGAAAGCGACGTCTTTTTGTCCGAGGAGCTGTCCGAAGTAGAGCTCGGGCGAGAGCGCGGCCAGCGTGAGGCCGTCCGGGGCGGCCAGGTAGATCTCGTTGGCGACCTGTTTCGAGCCCTTGCCGGCGGCGTTCTCGACCGCCACCTCCGGCGCTCCGGGAATGTATTTGCCCAGGTGGCCGGCGACGAGGCGCGCGTAGAGGTCGTAGGCGACCCCCGGACGGGCGCCGACTACGATGCGGATCGTCTTGCCGCGGTAAAAATCGGTTGCCACGCGAGCCGGGAAAAGACGGCCGTCTATTGAACGACGAAGAGCTTTTTGATCTGCTCGACGACCTCGGGCGGCTGGCTCATCGCCTCTTTGGCCATCGCCTGCAGCTCCGCGCCTTTGCCCGCCTCGACCTCGATGCGCAGCTTCTTCGCTTCGGCCAGCAGCTCGGGGTCCTTCACGACCTTGTCGTACGCGTCGCGGAGCATCTGCACCCGATCGGGCGGCGTGCCGGGAGCGACCAGCATCGGCCGGGCCCATTCGCCGCCGATCAGCATCGCTTCGGCCAGCCGGCGCTTGGTGGGCGGCGTTTTGTATTCGTCCATCAGCTCGAAGATCGTCGGGCTGTTGACGCGCGGGTCTTTCTTGCGCCCGCTCTGGGTGAGAAAGCGGACGAAATTGGTCTTGACCCACGACAGGAAAGGCTCGCGCCCGAAAAAGGTCGAGATCGTGAGCCCCTGGCAGGCGACCTCGCCGCGCTCGACGGCGATGGCGATCTCGTTGCTGCCGGGATAGCCGACGACCTGGTTCATCTTGGCGCCGATGGTCTCTTCGAGAATGCGCGACAGGACGTAGTCCGATCCGCCGACGCCCGTCGTGCCGCATTTCGGCGGCTCCTTCGCCTGCAAGACGTCCTTGATCGATTTGTACGGCGCGTCGGCGCGGATGAACAGCATCATGTCGTCCTTGTCCATCGATCCGATCCACTGCATCTTCACGAGATCGAACTTGACCTCTTTGTCGCCGGAAAGCTGGCTCAAGTAAGTGTTGTTGTGCGGCATCAACAGCGTCAGCCCGTCGGGCTTGGCCACGCCGTAGACGTAGTTGGCGGCGACCACCGAGCCGGCGCCCGGCATATTCTGCACGATGATGTCCGGATTGCCGGGGATGTATTTGCCCATGTAGCGCGCCAGCAGGCGGGCCGCGCGGTCGTAGCCGCCGCCGGCGCTGAGGCCGACGACGATCTTCAACGTCTTGCCTTTGTAGAAAGAATCCTGCGCCAGGGCGGGCTTGAGGACCAAGGGGTTGAAGAGCTGAAGGACGAGCCCGAACAGCAAGGCTAGAGGGGCGAGGCGGGGTGCGCGAATCGAAAGTTCCATGCTTCCTCCTCGAAAACGCTGCTAGGTGGAACCGCTCAGGAAATCATTCAACCACGAGACGAGGACGCCGTCGGGAAAGGGGAGATGGAGGAGGCGGTCGAACAGGCCGTAGAAAAAAAGCCAGGCCCCGGCCGACAGGGCGATCGAAAGCGGCCAGCTTTCCTTCGATTGGACCTTTAGATAGAGAAATACGACCAGGGGCACGCAATAGCCGAAGCCGAAGAGCCAGACCGCGACGAGATAGCCGACGATCCAGGAGAAAATATTGATCGTGCGGCGGCGCGCCACGACCGGATCGGCGCGCTCGGCGAACTGGACGTCGACCGGCGCATCGCTCGAGCCTTTTTTGGGGCCGATTCCTCTCAGGTCCAGCACGAGCTGGGTCACGGCGAGAATCAACATCGGGATGCCGATCGCCCAGGGATAGAGCCGCGCCTGGATGCGCCAGTCCTTGGCCTGGTAAACGAAGATAAAAAAGAACACCACCAGGATGACGCTGAGGATCGCCTGCGGTCTGATCTTCATTGGTGTTGTCGATTATCATAGACGGCACAGTCCGGTCAATGCTCGCAGGTGAGCCTCTTTCCAGGCTTCTTGCGGCCGTGCTAATAGAGGACCTGGCCCGCTTATATCGTTTCCGGGATTATCCCCCTCTTTATGGAGAGGGTGGAGGTCGGGGTCAAAAGGTAATGAGCGCCCCCATGCGAACCATTCTCGGTCTCCTCATCGCGCTGGCGGTCTCGCCTGTCTTCGCCGCCGAGCCGCCCGGCAAAATTCCCCGCGTCGGGCTTGTCTCATCCTCCGGCGACGCGCGCGCGCCGGGTCCGCTGGTCGAGGCGTTCCGGCAGCGGGTCAAAGAGCTCGGCTATATAGAAGGGAAGAACATCTCGTTCGAATTCCGCTACGCCGAAGGGAAGCTCGACCGGGTGCCGGGATTGGTGGACGAGCTGGTAAGGCTCAACGTCGATGCGCTGGTCGTCTCGTCGGTGCCGGCGATTCGCGCGGCCAAGCGGGCGGCCGCCGCCGTGCCCGTGGTCATGTTGATTTCCGTCGATCCCGTCCCGCTCGGCATCGTCGAGAGTCTCGCCCGCCCGGGCGGAAACATCACCGGGATCGCGAGCCTCAATCGCGATTTGAGGAAAGAGGGCCTCGAATTGCTCAAGGAGACGCTGCCGGGCCTCGCGCGCGTGGCGGTGCTCTGGAACGTGGAAGGGCGCGCCTCGTCCTCCTCTTTTAAAGAATACCAGGCCGCCGCCGGAGGCAAGCCGCAGCTCCAGTCGCTGGAGGTGCGCGGCCCGACGCCCGATCTGGAGGGCGCCTTCGAAGCCGCGGTCAAAGGGCGCGCGGGCGCGCTGATCGCGGTCAGCAATCCGGTGCTGGCCCGCTACCCGAAGGAGATCGCCGCGCTGGCGCTAAAAAACCGGCTGCCTTCCATGTCCGAAAGGGGCGGTTACGCGGCGGCGGGCGGCCTGATGGACTATTCGCCCGATTATCTGGACAATTTCCGGCGCCTCGCCGTCTACGTCGATAAGATCCTCAAAGGCGCCCGGCCGGGCGACCTTGCCATCGAGAAGACAAAATTCCATCTGGCGGTCAATTTGAAAACCGCCCGGCAGCTCGGGCTGGCCGTTCCATCCGACGTATCGAAGCGTGCGGACAAGGTGATCAAATGAAAGAGGCGGCAGGCGCTTCGGCCCTCCTGATCGCCGTCTTGCTGGCTTTTTCCGCCGCCGGCGCGGCCGAAGAGAAGGTGAAGCTCCCGGTGAGCGCCTCGTCGAAGACGCTCGGCTACAGCCCGCTCTGGGTCGCCTCGAGGCAGGGCTTCTTCGACCGGCAGGGGCTCGACGTCCAGCCGGTGTTGGTGCAGGGCGCGGAGAAGTCGCTGATGGCGCTGGTGGGCGGATCGGTCGCGATCGCCGGCGGCGCCGTGGATGCGCCGATCGCCGCGGTCGAGCGCGGCGTCGATCTCGTCGTCATCGGCGGCGTCATCAACGGCCTCACGCACATGATCATGGGCGGTAAAAACTACAAGACCTACGAGGACCTCCGCGGCGCGGTCATCGGCTCCTCGGGGCTCACCTCGGGAACCGCTTTGGTCTTGCGGCGCGTGCTCAAAGCCAAGGGGCTCGAATATCCGAGAGACTACAAGCTCATCAACGTCGGCGGCTCGGGACCGGCGTTCGCCGCCCTCGCCTCCGGCCAGATCGCCGCCTCGATCATCGCCGTGCCGCTCTCCTTCGAGGCCGCCGAGCTGGGCTTCAACCTGATCGGCAGGGCCGCCGACGTGATTCCCAATTTCCAGCTGACGGTCCTGACCGCGCGGCGCTCGTGGGCGGAGGCGAACCGTCCCGTGGTCGTGCGCTTCATGAAGGCGATGGCGCTCTCGATGCGCTGGCTCTACGAGAGCAAGCGGGCGGCGATCGAGTTTCTCACCCGGGAGATGAAGCTCAAGCCGGCGCACGCCGAGAAGGGCTGGGAATATTACATCGAGAACCGGATCTGGCATCCCGACGCCGACGTGAGCGTCGAGGGGATCAAGACCGTCATGCAGATCCAGGGCGAGCAGAGCCCGGCCAAAGGGCCGCCGCCGAGCCCGGCCAGGTACATCGATCAAAGCTATTTGAGGGAAGCGCTGAAGGATATGGGAAGCAGGTAAGCCGTCGGGCTAAAACGTCGGGAGGGAAACATGAAAGCGATCGCGTCGCTCGCGTGGCTCGTCGGATGTGTTTTTTCCGCGGCGCTCCTCTGGGCCCAGTCGCCGCCCGCCGCCGCGACGCTCGAAGCGGCCAAAAAAGAGGGCCGGCTCACCTGGTACACGTCGATGGCGGTCGACACCTCGAAGCCGATCGTCGACGCGTTTTCGGTCCAGTATCCTTTCATCAAGACCGAGCTGGTGCGTCTCGGCGAAGAGCAGCTTTTGAATCGCATCCTGACCGAGTCCCGCGCCGGGCAGACGCGCTTCGACGTCGTCTCCTCGAGCGGTATCCAGGTTCTGGCGCTGAAAAATTTCCTGTCGCCGTACGCGTCCGCGGAAGCCGCCGCCTATTCCGATGAGCTGAAAGACGCGCGCCAGCGCTGGACGGCCGTTTACAATAATAATCTCGTCCTCATCTACAACACCAAGATGGTCGCGGAGCGCGACGCGCCGCGCGACTACCCCGACCTGCTCGATCCGAAGTGGAAGGGCAGGATCATGCTGGATTCGAGCGATTACGACTGGTACGCCACGCTCGCGACGGTGTGGGGAAGGGAGGCGGCCGTGCGCTACATGACGCGCCTGGCGCAGCAGGGGCCGTCCTGGCGCCGCGGCCACGGCCTGGTCTCGCAGCTGATCGCGGCGGGCGAAGTCCCGCTCGGCTGGGCCTACAA
>DASWFA010000686.1:0-3191 GCA_036394475.1 Binatia bacterium | reverse complement strand
CTCCGCTGCACGTTCGATCTCGTATTGAACCACAGGATGCCGTTTTCGTCCCGGGTGATGCCGTGGGTGCCGGCCGCGATGCCTCGTTGATCGTCGAGCTTGAAATTCTTCACCGCGCCCGTTTTGCCGTCGACCCGGGCGATCGTGGTCTCCAGGCTGGTGTGGGCGAAGGTGATCCAGAGGTTGCCGTCGAAGTCCATCTGCGCGTCGTGCACGCCGGCGACGTGGTTCATGCTCGACTTGGTGCCGAGCGACCAGTCGCTGCCGTCCATCGACGCCGCGTGGCCGTGCTCCATCGGGAAATCGTACTCCCGGAACACCACGCGCGCCGCTTCGCCCGACGGGCGCGGGCGGAGCTTGAACTTCATCGAGCTTTCGCCGGGGCCGCGCGCGCGGGCGAGATAGGCCGCCAGCTCTTTCTGGTGGAAATCGATGTTGGGCGTCGCCTTGTGCTCCGGCCCGGAATAGACGCCGAGCACGTTCACGTGCTTCATCAGGTCGAGGATCTTGTTCCAGCCCTGTTCGTCGAACCGGTGCTGGAGCGGATAGCTCGCGCTGTGGCAGCCGGTGCAGTTCTTCCGCACCTGGGTCTTCATCCGGTAGTCTTCCGGCGTGTCGCCGGGGAGCGCCGCCAGGAGCTCGTCGCCGGGGAGCTGGCGAATCCAATCCTCCCGGTTCTTGATCGGCTGCAGGACAAAATCGCGGCGCGTCTTTTTCCCGAGGTCGACGTTCGCGCCGGCCGTCAGGTAGGTCAGCGCCTGCGCCCAGACGCGGTATTTGCCGTTGGCGAGCGGCGGGAAATAATAGTTGCCGGCCTCGTCGGTGAAGACGCTCGTGGTGATGGTCGAGCGGTCCGCCTTGGCCGACACGGTCACGCCGCCCATCTTCTCGCCCGCGGCCGAAGCGATCGTCCCGGAGAGAAGGGCGTCGGCGCGGGCCGCGCCGGGGGCGAGCGCCGCGCCGCTCAAAACGGCGAGGGCGATCAGGCCGGCGGCGGTCAAGTCACGCAAGCCAGGCAAATTTCTCATGGCGGCCTCCTTAAGCGACGTTTCGCAACACCGTTACTGGGCCGGGGTCGGGGCTTTCGTGGGCGCCCGGGCGGTCGGAATGTCCTGTGTGCCCCGCGGCATGGTCTTCAAGTAGGCGGCGATGGCGGCGATCTGCTCCGGGCTGTGCGTATATTTGAAGCCCGGCATGCGCGGCGTCCCGTTGGCGATGACCTCGCGCATGTAGGCTTCGTTTCCGCCCGAGGTGTCCTTGGACAGCTCCGGGCCGTACATGCCGGAGACCAGCGTCGGCCGGGTATGGCAGACGCCGCACGACTGCTCGAACAGCCGCCGCCCGAGTTTTTGCTTGTCGTTTAAATGATTCTCGGCCGCGAGCGCGCTTTGCGGCGCAACGGCCGGCAAGATCAGCAAGATCGGCAAAATCCGAAGGATCCAGACGCCAGGTTTCATGCCGCTACTCCTTATGGTTGCGCCTTGCTTATCACCACCTCGTCGGTTTTGTCCACTTCCTTGAGCCGCACCTGGACGTCGCCGCCGGCGGGGACGGCGACTTTCTTGCCGACGTAATCGGCCGCGATCGGCAGCTCGCGGCCGCCGCGGTCGATCAAAACGGCGAGGTGGATCGCCTTGGGCCGGCCGAAGTCGATCAAATGGTCCACGGCGGCGCGCGCCGTGCGCCCGGTGTGCAAGACGTCGTCGACGAGAATAATCGTCCGGTTGGCGATGTCGAAGGGGATGCGCGTGTTGTCCACCTTGCCGTCGGGGAGCAGCGTGTTCAGATCGTCGCGGTAGAGCGTGATGTCCATCTCTCCCAGCGGGATCTCCCGGCCGGCGCGCTTTTTGGCGATCTCCGACAGGCGCCGCGCCAGGTGGATGCCGCGGGTGCGGATGCCGATGAAGACGAGCTGGCCGGCATCCTGGTGCGACTTCAATATCTCGCGGCAGCAGCGCTCGAGGTTTTTCTGGATATCCTTGGCGCCGAGGACGCGGACGGGCCTGGCCTCAGTTTTCTTCATGGGCGGCGCGCACCATCGTCTCCAGCAGGATCTGCGCCCCGAGACAGATCTCGTCGGGGTCGGTCCATTCGAGCGGGCTGTGGCTGATGCCTTTTTTGCTCGGCACGAAGATCATGCCGGCGCGGGTGATCTTGGCCATCTGCATCGCGTCGTGGCCCGCGCCCGACGGCATGATCTCGTAGGAAATCTTTTTCTCCTCGCAGATCTTATGAATGAGCGAGATCAGTCCCTTGTCGAGGGCGACCGGCTCCTCGGAGCGGATCGGCAGGATGTCCACGGCGACGTCTCTTTGGGCCGCGATCTCCCGCGCGCGGGCCTCGACCAGGCGGGCGACGCGGTCCTTCGCCTTGCCGGAGATGCTGCGGATGTCGACCGACAGCTCGGCCTTGCCGGGGATGGCGTTGATGACGCCGGGCTCGATCTTGAGCGCGCCGACGGTGCCGACGACGCGCCCCTTTTCCATCGAGGAATTTTTTCGCGCCGCCTGCTCGACATAGGCGATCAGGTGCGCCGCGGCGACCAGGGCGTCTCTCCGCATCTCCATCGGCGTCGTCCCGGAGTGGTCCGCCTGCCCGGTGAAAACGATCCGGAGGCGCGTCGGCGCGGCGATGGCGGTGACGACGCCGATCTGTTTCTTCTTCGCCTCGAGCACCGGTCCCTGCTCGATGTGGAGCTCGAGGTAGGCTTTGACGGTTTTGGGATCGCGCCGGAGCGACGCGAGATTGCCGCGATCGACGCCCATGCCGGCGAGCACGTCTTCCAGCCTGGCGCCGCGCGCGTCCACGGCGTTGGCCAGGTCTTTCATGCGCACCTCGCCCGCGAGCAGGCTGCTGCCGAGGGTCGAGAAGCCGAAGCGGGACGACTCCTCGCCGACGAAGCAGACCGCTTCCACCGGGCAGGGAAGGGCGATCTTGTTTTCCTTCAGCGTCCGGACCGCCTCCAGCGCGCCGACGACGCCCACCGGCCCGTCGAACTTGCCTCCGTGCATGACGCTGTCGAGGTGCGAGCCCGCCAGCACAGCCGCCCTGCCCGCGCCGCATTCGAGCCGGCCGAAGATGTTGCCGATGCGATCGACGTGGACCTTGAGCCCGGCCTGCGTCATCAAGTGGATCAGGAGCTGGCGGCTCCGGAGCTCTTTCACGGAAAAAACCAGGCGCGTGACCGAGCC
>DASWFA010000685.1:0-5240 GCA_036394475.1 Binatia bacterium | reverse complement strand
AATCTCCAGAACGTCACCGCCCGGCAGAAGGAGCTGGCCGCGCAGTACCAGAAAACCGTGCTGACCGCGTTTCAGGAAGTGGAGGACGCGCTCGCCGCGCTCAAAAGCAACACCGAGCAGGCCGAGGTTTCCCGCCGGTCGGTGGCGGAATCGCAAAACGCCTACAACATCGCCAAGGCGCGCTTCGACGCCGGCGCGATCGACTATCTGACGCTGCTCGAAACCCAGCGGAGCCTCTACCAGGCCGAGGACAACCGGATCGTCGTCGACCAGGGCCGGCTCGGCGCGTTCGTCCAGCTCCGCAAGGCGCTCGGCGCCTGACGGCCGGCTTGACACGGCGACCCGCCCTGATTTATTGAAGCCCTTAATAACGGTTCGGGAGGAGTCGCCGATGGATAGACGCGCCTGGCCCTTGATGGTGGCGGTTTTCGCGATTCTCGCGCTCGCCGCGGGTGCGGCAGAGGCCGCGACGTTGAACGCGGCCAACAACGGGGTGGACGGCCCGGGCTGCGGCCCCGCCGCCAACCCATGCCGGTCGATCAGCCGGGCGATCGCCAGCGCAAGCCCGGGGGACACGATCCTGGTCGGGCCGGGAATCTACGGCGACCTGGACGGCGACGGAAACTTCACGCCGGCCACGGGCGAAGAGGCGGCGGAAGTGGGCTTCTCCTGCGACTGCATGATCAAAGTCAACAAGGCCCTCACGATCATCTCCCGCGACGGCGCCGACGCCACGGTGCTGGACGCCGGCGCGTCGACGGTGGCGGGGGTCAACATTCTGGCCGGCGGCGTGATTTTCGGCCAGCCGAAAAAGGGCTTCACGATCTGGCGCGCCGGAGACGCCGGCCTCACGGTGGACGCCAAGGCGGATCAAGTGAAGATCGGCGGCAACATTTCGAAGTTCAACGGCCTCAACTGCGCTTCCGGCTGCTCTATTCCACCGGGCCCGGGGCCCGGTTTCCGGATAAACGGCGGCAGCGGCCATCAGCTGACCGGCAACCATGCCGTGAGAAATACCGGCAGCGGCTTTCTCTTGAGCGGCGACGGGCTGCGCCTGAGCGGGAACCTGGCCAGCGAGAACAACGGCGCCGGTTATTTCATCTCCGGCAGCAACCACGTGGTGAGCCATAACAGCGCCAACAACAGCGGCGGCGACGGTTTTGCGCTCTTCGGCGCCAACTTCTCGGTCACGGGCAACGCCGCCGGCGCCAACGGGGACGGCTTCAGCATCGACGGGGACGGACACGAGGTGAAAGGCAACGTGGCGAGCGGGAACCTATCCTTCGGCTTCAACGTGACCGGCGGCGCGGCCGGGACCACAGCGCTCACCCGCAATGCGGCGCGCGGCAATCTGGAGGGCGGCGTGCTGCTCGGCGCCGCCGCCTCGGTGACCGGCAACGATCTCTACGGCAACAACGACGGGGTCAATACCTTTGGATTCACCAACTGCGGCCTGGTGAACGACACGGGCGCCGCCGTGTCGGCCACCGGCAATTTCTGGGGCGCCGCCGCCGGGCCCGGCGCCAATCCGGCCGACGTCGCCTGCACGACGGGCGGGGCCACGACCGTGGCCCCTTTCGCCGCGGCGGAGATTCCCGTGACTACGTTTCCGTTCTTTTGATCGCGTATCGACTGCGAGGGGAAATGAACGGCCGCGTCAGGTGCAGCCGCGCATCAGAAAAAGGATGACCAGGACGGGGATCGGCACGCCCAGCGCCCACAGCAATATCCAGCCCGCCTTCCCCGATTGTTCTGTTAAATTTTTCATCGATTGCACCTCCCGTTGATTTTAATCGTCCGGCGTTTAAAACCGTTTTTCCACCGGGCCGCCGCCGTTATGCCGGCCGCGCGCGGCGCGCGATTCGGAAGACCTGTACGTCAGCGCCTGCCTGAGCATCCCGAACACCGTTCTTATCACCGCGCCGACGGCCAGGCCTTTGATGGCCGACAGCTCGCCTTTGAGAGAATCCTGTATGACGGCGCCGAGCTTCGCCTGCGCCGCGGGCAAGGCCTCCCGGGCTCGCCCGGCATAGCGCGTGGCGGTTTCGGCGATGGAAGGAGGCCGGCGCTTCCGGCGCCCCAGCAGAAAGCCGATCAAGATAGAGCTGGTAAAAATAGGCCAGGGATATTGAGCTATTTGATAGCGAATATCAAAGTTACGCTTTAGCTTTTGCACGGTCTCGCGCAGGCGCTCGTCGAGAAGCTCGAGCTTTTCCGTCATCGCCGTGCTGGCGCCTTCGATCCTCCGCTTGGTCGCGTCGATCTCGTCCTCGAGGTCATCGCCTTTGCCCGCCATTGAGTCCTCCCCCGTTTATCCGTCCGCGTCAGGTGATCGTGCGCTTGCCCGCGGCAAGCGAGATGGCGCCGACGATTATCAGCGCGCCGCCGACGATGCCGTAACAGCCCCAGAGCGGGACCGCCGTGAACGTCGCCAGCAGATGGACGACCATGAGCAGGAGCAGCATGCCGCCGACCGCGATCACGCCGATGCCGATGCCGACCGCGAGCGCGGCTACTTTGGCTTTGCGCAGCTCGTCCTGGACCTCCAGCTTGGTCAGCGCCATGCCCTGCACGACCAGCTCCTTGGCGTCGTCCAGTATGCCGCGGACCAAGTCGCCCAACCCCGGCTCGGAAGCATAGGGTCGTCCGCTGTACATGGCTAGTCCCTCATGCTGCGCGCGAGCAGATAGCCGATGCCGATGCCGACCAAGAGCGACGGCACGGGATATCGGCGGACCACGTCGGTCAGGTCGTCCGTCAGCTCCGAATAGTTTTTCTCCTGCAGGTAGGATTTCGCCGAATCCACCGCGTCCTTCACTTTGGCCGAGGCGTTGGCGCCGAGCTCCTGCGCCTTGGCGGTAATGCCGGCGATCGTCGCGCCCGTCTCGGAGCTGTACTGGTTCAAGCGCCACTCGACTTCCTGCGCGGCTTCGTCGCGGGTCTGCCCGTACTTCTGCTGGAGCAAGCCGATGAGCTTGTCCTTTTCTCCCCCCACCCATTCCAAATCGTCGTCGGAGAGCTTGCCCCACCACGATTTCAGCGCTCCGCGCATTTGTCTCCACTGGCCTGAGGCTATGTCTTGGTTCATATCGGTTTCCTCCCTGAATTTATTTCTTCGGTACAAGTCGCCTGTTTTATTGTATAGCCCCCGGCGCCGAATCCATGATCGGGTAAACGCCTCATTCCCGATACGGAGTATCCTTGAGCCGGGTAAAGACGAGTTGTAGTTTCGCCGTCGGATCGTGTAGCATCACCGTGATGGAATTCGGCGTTTTCGATCATCTGGACCGCGGCGTCCTGCCGCTCAAGGAGTACTACGAGGCGCGGCTCGTTCTCGCCGAGCTTTACGACCGGGCGGGTTTTTACGCCTACCATTTGGCGGAGCACCATTCGACCCCGATCGGCATGGCGCCGTCGCCGAGCGTTTTTTTAGCCGCGCTCGCCCAGCGCACGCGCCGGCTACGCTTCGGGCCGCTCGTCTATGCGCTGCCGCTGCACCACCCGCTGCGGCTGATCGAGGAGATCTGCATGCTGGACCAGCTGAGCGGCGGGCGCCTGGAGATCGGCTTCGGGCGCGGCGCCTCATCCATCGAAACGGCTTTTTACGGCCAAAAAGCCGCCGAGGCGGAGCGCATCTACGTCGAGGGATTGGAGATCGTCCTGCAAGGGCTGGCGGAAAAAAAAGTGAACTACCGCGGCGAATTTTTTTCCTTCGATAACGTTCCGCTCGAGCTCGAGCCGCTGCAAAAGCCCCATCCGCCCGTGTGGTACGGCGTTCATTCGGTCGAGAGCGCCGAGCGGGCGGCGCGCCGCGGCCTCAGCATCGTGAGCCTCGACGACGCCAGAGCGACGCGCGCCTTCGCCGATCGCTACCGGCAGATCTGGAAGGATTTGCATGGGAGTCTCCGCGCCCTGCCGAAGATCGGCATCAGCCGCTTCGCCGTCGTGGCCGAGAGCGACGCCGAAGCGCTGGCCGCGGCGCGCCGCGCCTACGCCGTCTGGCGCCGGAGCTTTTACCATCTCTACACCACGTTCGGCGGCGCGCCGAAGCATCCGCGGCCGCCGAGCTTCGACGAGCTCGCCGCCGAGGGCGAGGGCGTCGCGGGAACCCCGGAGAAGGTTCTGGCCTTTTTCGCGGCGCAGGCGGCGGAGTCGGGGGCGAATTACCTCATCGGCCAGTTCGCCTTCGGCGATCTCACGGCCGACGAATCCCGCCGCTCGGTCGAGTTGTTCCACCGGCATGTCATGCCGGCGCTGCAAGGAAGAAATGAAGAGGGATAACGAAGGCGCGGCCTAGCGCAAATTGCCCGTATGGCCCAGCGAGTAGCGGCCCGGCTGGGGCCAGACCGTGAGGCCGTGCGGCTCTCTCCCCACCCGGACGCTCTTCACCTCGCCCGTCGCCGTGTCGATGGCGTAAACCACGTCGTCGTAGCGGCCCGAGAGCCACAGGACTTTGCCGTCGGCGCTGACGTTGCCCATGTCCGGGCTGCCGCCGCCGGGAATCATCCACGTGCTTAGAATCTTCCGCGTCGCAAAGTCGATGACCGAGACGCCGCCCTTGCCGCGCGGCTTGCCGTTGATGACCGTGGAGCCGCGGTTGGCCACGTAGAGCTTCGTGCCGTCGCGGCTCGGGTAGAGGCCGTGCGTGCCGGTGCCGGTGGCGATAAAGCCGGTCTCGGTGAACTTGCCGCCGTCGACGAGAAACGCGCCGCCGGCCTTCATATCGGCGACGAAGAAGGTCGCGCCGTCCGGCGAAATGCGGATATCCTGCGGCATGCCGCCTTTGGAAAGCTTCAGATAGCCGAGCACCTTGCGCTCGAGCATATCGATCTTCGCGAGGCTCCCCGCGAATTCGCAGGTGAAGATCGCGAAGCGGCCGTCGATGGAAAAGTCCGCGTGGTTGACCCCGGAGCATCCCGGCACCGCGAGCGAGCTTTGCAGCGCCAGAGTGTGCGGATCGCGGAAATCCAGGCGCATCTTGTCCTCGGCGACGATGATCGCCGAGCGGCCGTCGGGCGTGAAATACATGTTGTACGGATCGTCCACCGGAATATTTTTTCCCGGCTTGCCGGTCAGGGGATCGATCGGCGTCAGGCTCCCGTCGGGCCGGCCTTCCGCGTTGTTGTTGACCCAGAGGGTTTTCAAATCCCACGACGGGACGATGTGCTGCGGGTGGACGCCGACCTTGAAGCGGTCGACGACCTTGAGCGTGGCGGGATCGATCACCGAGACGTCGCCGG
>DASWFA010000684.1:0-9509 GCA_036394475.1 Binatia bacterium | reverse complement strand
AAACCACGCTCGCCGGCGCGCCGGCGAAAATTTCCGGCAGCGAGACGGGCGCGCCGCCCGTGTCGTGAAGCTTCGCGGCGGGGAATCGGTCGCCGATGGAAAGTCGGGGCATGCGCTTACGCTCCCCGTAGCGCGGTAAGGATTTTCTCGGCCGTGATCGGCAGCGAGTTGATCCGGACGCCGACGGCGTCCTCGACCGCATTGGCGATCGCCGCGGCGGCGGCGATGTTGGTGGTCTCCCCGATCGGCATGCTGTGGTACGGCCCGGCGCCCTTGTCGCGCTCGACGATGGTGGTCTTGAACTCGGGGATGTCCTGGATCGTGGGAATTTTGTAGTCGCCGAAGTGGGTCGAGGTGACTTTACCTTCGGAGATCATCAGGTGCTCCATCAGGGCGTAGCCGATGCCCATCATGGCGCCGCCTTCGATCTGGCCCTGGTGCATGAGGGGGTTAAGGACCGTGCCCGTGTTGTGCGTGGTGGTGAATTTCTTGAGCTTCACCTGCCCGGTCTCCGTATCGACCTCGACCTCCGCGATCTGGGCGCACATCGACGCCTCGTGGATCTTGGAGTTGTCGTTGTACGTCGCCTCGACGCTGATCGGCCCGCCTTTGGCCTTGGCGAGCTCGGCGTAGGTTATGCGCTTGCCGCCGCGCTTCGACTCGGCCGCGCCGCCGGAGAGCACGATTTGGTCCGGCGTGGTTTTCAGCCGCTCCGCCGCGGCCTGCCGGATCGCCTCGGCGGCCTTTACCGCCGCCTGGTAGCCGGCGTTGCCGTAGACCCGGGTCGCGCGGCTCGCGCCGACGCCGGTGTCCTGCTTGCCGGTTTTCGTGTCCAGACTCTCGACTTTGATGTGGCCGAGCGGGACTTGCAGCTCCTGGCCGACGATCTCGCAGAGCAGCGTGTAGGTCCCGGCACCCTGGTCGAGCATCGCGGAGGAGATCATCACCTCGCCTTTTTCGTCGATCGTGATGCCCACGGTGCCCGAGCCGCCGTTCGGCGTCCACTGCACCAGCGCGACGCCGCGGCCGACGTTTTTCGCCTTGGGCTTATAGAAGCCGGCCTCTTTGAGCGCCAGGTCGAGGGTCTCGTCCGTCTTGATATAGTCGATTTTCTCGCCCGTCGGGTCCACGTCGCCGTCGTGCATGAAATTTTTCTGGCGGAACTTGATCCGGTCCATGCCGAGCTTTTTGGCGATGAGGTCGAGCTGGCTCTCGTTGGCGAAGAAGCCCTGCGGATCCCCCGGCGAGCGCATGTGGCCGCAGGGGACCTTGTTCGTGTAGACCATGTGCTCTTCGATGAAGACGTGCGGGATGTTGTAAGGGCCGGCGGAGGCGTGCGGGCCGTTCAAATAGGCGTTGGGCTTGAAGGCGCCGTAGGCCCCGCTGTCGAAGATGAACTCCATGTGGTGGGCGACGATCCGTCCGTCCTTCTTGACGCCGGTCTTGACGCGCACGATCGACGCGTGGCGCGGGTTGCCGGCGACGAACTCTTCGTCGTAGTCCATCACGAGCTTGACCGGCCGGCCGCTCTTCTTCGAGAGCAGATAGACCAGCGCGATGTCCATGAAGTCGCCCTTGCCGCCGAAGTCGCCGCCGATGTAGCAGGGATGGACGACGAGCTTCTCGGGAGAGAGGCGCACCGCGTTCGCCACCTGCTCGCGGATGCCGTAGGGCACCTTGCTGCACGCCCAGATCTCGGCCGAGCCGTCCGGCGCCGTCTTGACCACGCACGAGTGCGGCTCGATGTAGGCGTGGTGGACCTGGTTGGTGGTAAAAGTATTCTCGACGACCACGTCGGCCTGGCGGAAGCCCTCCTGGATGTCGCCTTTTTTCCACGTGACGTAGATGAAGTCGTTGCTCGCGGCGGCGAGCTTGTTGGGCAGGCCTTTATAATTCGGCACGTCGGGATGGATAATCGGCGCGGAAGGCTCCATCGCCTTCAGCGGGTCGAGCACCGGCTCCCATTCCTCGTACTCCACGTCGATCAGATTGATCGCCTCTTCGGCGGTGTGCTCGTCGTCCGCCGCGACCGCGGCGACCTTCTCGCCGATGAAGCGCACCAGGCCGTCCGCCAGGATCGGCATGTCGTAAAGCTTGCGGCCGATCTTGAGGCCGGTCACGTCTTCGCCGGTGAGGACCGCGTAGACGCCCGGCAGTTCGAGCGCGCGGTGCGCGTCGATGCGCTTGATGCGCCCGTAGGGGATCGGGCTCCGCAAAATCTTGCCCCAGAGCATGTCGGGCAGCGTCACGTCGACGGCGTAGACCGCCTTGCCGGTCACCTTTTGCTCGCCCTCGACCCTCGGCGTCGCATTCCCTACGAGTTTTTTTTGCGCCATCGGATTTACCTCGTGCGGATAGTTGGCTCCCCGGGAGGGACTCGAACCCCCGACCTAGTGATTAACAGTCACCCGCTCTACCAACTGAGCTACCGGGGAAGATCTCGGTGTTTTTTTCCGATCACGCGCCCCGAGACGACCCGGGAGCGCAAGCTAGTTTAATTAGCACACGGGCGGGACAAATTCCACTTTGAATGACCCGGCCGGCGGCCGGGCGCGCTAATCCACCGCGATCCCCATCGCCTTCAGCTCCGCCGCCATGCGCGCCTGATGCGTGGCCGGCCAGTAGACGCGCCGGCACCCGCGGCAGAAGGAAAATTTTTCCTGCGTGGCGAAGACGTACGGCGGCACCCGGCCCTCGAGCAGGGCTTTGTCGACCGGCTCGAAAGCCGCGTTGCACTCGACGCAGCGGGTGAAGGCGTCTTTCGACGGATCGAGGCGGCAGTGGTCGATCACCTGCCGGAGCTGCGCGCGAAAATGATCGCTCTCGATCATGAGGTACGGCGGCGGGTTTTTTCGCGCGAGCGCGCCGTCGCGCGTAAGGATGAGCCGCCCTTCGCGCCGGGCGGCGCGGATGAGCCCGGCGCCGGACAGGCCGGGACTATACTTGACATCCTGGCCGATGATCCGGAGCCACCGGGCGAGCCGCCCGAGCATCCTGTCGGCGATAAAAAGCATGAATAGCTTTCAGCGATCGGCTTTCAGCCAAGAGCGGGAGTCCTGTTTGTCTCTTGTGATGGTCGATGACGGCTTGAATATATTTTTTTCACCGCCGTTGGTATATAATCGACACCGGATGACTTTAAACCGGGCCGCGGGCGGCGCCATCGTTCTGTTCTTTTGCGTGATGAACGTCCTGCTGCTCGAACGCCAGCTCGCCGCGCCCCCGCCGCCCATTACCCTGGCCGCGGCCGGGGCGATCACCGAGCCGATGGACGAATGGTGGGGGGTCTACTTCCACGGCGAAAAAATCGGCTACTCCAGCCAGAAGATAACCCCGGAGCCGGGCGGATACAACGTCAAGAGCGCGTCGGTTTTGCGCCTCAATATTTTGGAAACGACGCAGACCGTCGCGAGCCGGCTCGAAATGTCCGCCGACGGCCAGTGGGCGATGAAGCGCTTCGACTTCGAGCTCGATTCCAACAACGTGCGCTTCGGCGCGCGCGGCGCGTTCGCCGCCGGCAAGCTGAGCCTGGTGGTGGACTCCGGCGGCCACCGGACGGAATCTGAGATCGCGATCCGCCAGCCGCCTTACCTGCTCGCGGCGCTCAAGCCGTACATCGTGACGCAGGATTTGGAGCCGGGAAAAGAGCACATCTTCCCCACATTCGATCCGGCGACGCTCTCCCAGCAGCTGACCTCCGTCACCATCGAGGGGCGCGAGCGGATAAGGATCGGCGGGCGCATGGAGCCGGCGATCCGGCTGCGCCAGCAGTTCCGGGGCATCTCGGTCCTCTCCTGGGTCGACGGCTCGGGCCGAACTCTCAAGGAAGAAAGCCCGACCGGGCTGTCCCTGGTCAGGCAGACCGCCGAGGAAGCGGCGACGGTTCCCGGCGCCAAGTCCCTCTCTCTCGATCTGCTCGCAGAAACGTCCGTCGCCGTCGCGACGCCCATCGCCGATCCCGGGCGGAAGGAGTTTCTCCGCCTCAGGCTGTCCGGCTTCGAGCTCGGCCGCTTTCCGCTCGACGGCGGGCGCCAGCGGCTTTTCGACGACGTTTTGGAAATCAAGCGCGAGCCTCTGAACGGCGGCCGCTCTTACCGGCTGCCGGTGAACGCCGAGCGCTTCGCCTCGTATCTGCAGCCCACGCCCTTCGTCCAGAGCGACCACCCGCAGATCCGCGCCCTGGCGCGCGAGATCGTCGGCGCCGAAACCGACCCCGTCAAAGCGTCGGGGCGGATCAAGGATTGGGTCTACCGCGGGCTCGCGAAAGAGCCTACCGTCAGCATTCCCAACGCGCTGGAGGTTCTCCGCACCAGGAAAGGCGACTGCAACGAGCACGCGGTCCTGTTCAGCGCTCTGGCGCGCGCCGCGGGCATCCCGGCGAAGACCGCCGTGGGCGTGGTCTATTTAAAGGGGGCGTTTTACTACCACGCCTGGTCGGAAGTCTGGCTCGGCGAGTGGGTCTCGCTCGACCCGGTGTTGAACCAGTTTCCGGCGGACGTGACGCACGTTAAATTTCTCGAGGGCGACATCGACCGGCAAGTCGATATCCTGCAGCTCATCGGCAACTTGAAGATCCAGGTGTTGGAAGCATCTTGAAGAAGGCACGAGGCTTGGGGCGGGAGCTGTTTGCGATGTCTATTGCCTCGCGCCTCGCGCCTGTTGAATTATGATTCGCATCGAAAATCTGTCCAAGCACTACGGCCGGCTCGCGGCCGTCGATGCGCTCGACGTGGAGATCCCCGCCGGGGAGATCTTCGGCTTTCTCGGCCCCAACGGCGCCGGCAAAACCACGACGATAAAAGTCATGATGGGAATTCTGCGGGCCACCGCGGGCCGCGTTCTGCTCGGCGGCTTCGACGTCGAGCGGGAGCCCGAGAAGGCCAAGGCGATCACCGGCTACGTCCCCGACCGGCCGTTTATTTACGAAAAGTTGACCGGCGCCGAGTTTTTACAATTCGTCGGCGCGCTCCACCGGGTCGAGCGGCCGGCGCTCGCGCGCCGGATCGACGAGATGCTCGAGACCTTCGAGCTTTCCGGCTGGCGCGACGAGCTGGTCGAAAGCTACTCCCACGGCATGAAGCAGCGCCTGGTCCTCTCGGCGGCGCTCCTCCACGAGCCCGGGATTCTCGTCGTCGACGAGCCGATGGTGGGCATCGACCCGCGGGGCGCGCGCAAGCTGAAGGACCTCTTCCTCGCGCTGGCGAAAAACGGGGTCGCGGTGTTTCTCTCCACCCACAGCGTCGGCGTCGCCGAAGAAGTCTGCGACCGGGTGGGGATCATCCACAAGGGAAAACTGATCGCCTGCGGGACGATGGCCGAGCTCAGAAGCCTGGCGAAGATCGAGGAAGGCAACCTGGAAAGCGCGTTCCTCGAGCTGACCTCCGAATAACTCCAAGTAATTTTTAATTCTTTTAATTCAAAACTCGACATTCAAAATTCAACACTATGTTGTTTTTGACGCTACTGTCTCCGACCGTCCTCTCCTGGAAGAACGAGCTTTTCCGGAAGAGCCATTGGCTGCGGCGCCTGTTTCTCCTGGCGCTCGCCGCCGGCTTCTGGCTGGGGGCCTATTGGACCGTGCGGCGCGTCCTGGTTTACTTCCAGAGCGTCCACGGGCTCGGCCCCGCCCTCGCCTTCCAGCTCTTGCTCATCATCCTGCTCACTTTTTTGTCCATGCTCCTTTTCAGCAACCTCATCACCGCGCTCTCGGCCTTTTTTCTGGCGCAAGACCTCGCCCTGCTGCGCTCGGCGCCGACCGCGTCGGGCGATTTTTTCGCCGCCCGGCTGACCGCGACGACGATCAATTCGTCGTGGATGGTGCTGTTCTTCACCTTGCCGATACTCGCCGCGTACCAGTCGGTGTTCCGGGGCGGCGCCTTTTTCTATCTGTGGGTCGCCCTCGTGCTGCCGCTTTTTCTCGTCATACCGGCGGCGGCCGGAGTCCTCGTCACCCATCTGCTGGTCTATCTGCTGCCGGCGCGGCGGATCCGCGACGTGCTTTTTTTCATCGGACTGATCGCCTTCGTCATACTGTACGTCCTCTTTCGCGTCTCCCGTCCCGAGCAGCTGATGAACCCGGAGAGCTTCGGCTTTTTTCTCCAGTACCTCTCGGCGATGGACACCCCGTCGGCGCCCTATCTCCCGAGCAGCTGGGCGGCCGAGATTTTCGGCGCCGCGCTGTTCCAGCGGCCGGCGGACGTATGGTTCTTCTTTCCGCTGCTGGCGAGCTACGCCCTGTTCCTGGTGTGGGTGGGAGGCTCGGTCTCGGCGCTCGTCCATCTCGCCGCCTGGTCCAAGGCGCAGGAGTCGCGCCAGGGGCGGCGCAAGGACCGGCTGCTCGACGCGGTCCTCGGCGCGGCGCTCAGCCCGTTTCCGCCGGCCGCCCGGGCGGTCGCGGTCAAGGACGTGAAGAGCTTCCTCCGCGACACGACGCAGTGGTCGCAGCTTTTCCTCCTCGCCGCTCTGATCGTCGTCTACATCTACAACTTCAAGGTGCTGCCGCTCGACCGCTCGCCGATTCCGGCCGCCACGCTGCGCGCGGCGGTCTCGTTCGCCAACCTCGCCCTGGCGGGCTTCGTGCTGAGCGCGGTCGCGGTCCGGTTCGCGTTTCCCGCGGTGAGCCTGGAGGGAAAAGCCTTCTGGATACTCCGGAGCGCGCCCGTGGCGCTGCGCTCCATCGTGCTCGGCAAGTTCTGGCTGAATCTCGTGCCGCTGCTTTTTCTCGGCTGCCTGCTCGTCTTTTTCAGCAACAAGCTGCTGCGCGTGCCGGACTGGATGATGCTGCTTTCGCTCGCGACCGTTATTTTGATGACCTTCGGCATCACCGCGATCGGCGTCGGCCTCGGCGCGATGTATCCCAAGTTCGACTACGACCACGCGGCGCAAATCCCGACCAGCTTCGGCGGCATCACGGCCATGATCGTGAGCGTCGCCTTCGTCGCGCTCTCGGTCATGATCGAGGCGTGGCCGGTTTACCTCCTCGCCTCCCGGTCGCTCAGGCCGGACGGGGCCGAGCCGAGCCTGTGGGTCCTGGCGCCTTCGCTCGCGCTCGTCGCCGCGCTCACCGCCGCCGCGGTCGTGATCTTCGTCCGGCTGGGTTTAAAAAGCCTGGAGAGTATGCGAGATTAAAAATGCCGTTTCGGTAAATTCGATGCAGCTCGCGCACGCCATTTTCGAGCCGTCCGGCGACGGCCCGCACCCCGCGATACTCGCGCTCCACGGCTGGGGCGCCGGCGCGCAGGACCTGCTCGGCCTCGCGCCCTATCTCTCGGACGGGCGCTTTCTGACGATCTGCCCGCAGGGGCCGCTGGAAGTGCCGCTCGGGCCGCACGCGGTCGGATACGGCTGGTTTCCGCTCACGATGGGGCGCCCGCCCGATCTGCCGGCGATCCTCTCGGCGCGCGACCGGCTCCGCGCTTTTCTCGACTCGGCGCTCGAGCGCTATCCGATCGACCGGAAAAAGCTCGTCGTGCTGGGCTTCAGCCAGGGCGGCGTGATGGCCTACGGCCTCGCCCTCGCCGAGCCCGAGCGCTTCGCCGCCGTCGCGGTCTTGAGCTCCTGGCTGCCCAAGGAGCTGGCGGCCCTTTTTTCGGCGGTCGACGCCAAGGACGGAAAAAAGCTGCCGCCCGTGCTGGTGCAGCACGGCGCGCGCGACGAATTGATCCAGATCGAGCGCGCGCGCGAATCGATCGAGACGCTCCGCCCCCTCGGCGCCGACGCCGCCTACCGCGAGTACGACATGGCGCACGAGATCAGCGCCAAGAGCCTCGCCGACCTGTCGGCCTGGCTCGAGGAAAAGGTACTTTCCCCGCTCATCGCCACGCCATAAGGAGCCGCCATGAAATTCGGAGTGATCTTTCCGCAAACCGAGATCGGCGCCGATCCGTCGGCGGTAAAGGATTTCGCCCAGGCGGCGGAATCGCTCGGCTACGACCATATCGTCCCCTACGACCACGTCGTGGGCGCCAATCCCGCGAGCCGTCCCGGCTGGAGCCCGCCGTATACCCACAAGGACATGTTCCACGAACCCTTCGTCCTGTTCGGCTACCTGGCCGCGGTGACGGCGAAGATCGGCCTCGCCACCGGCGTCATCATCCTGCCGCAGCGGCAGGCCGTGCTGGTCGCCAAGCAGGCCGCCGAGGTGGACGTGCTGAGCCGTGGGCGGCTCCGCCTCGGCGTCGGCATCGGCTGGAACCCGGTGGAGTACGAGGCCCTCGGGGAGGATTTCAAAAACCGCGGCGCGCGCTCGGAAGAGCAGGTCGAAGTGCTGCGGCTGCTCTGGACCCGGGAACTCGTGACCTTCAAGGGCAGGTGGCACACGATCACCGACGCCGGCATCAACCCGCTGCCGGTGCAGCGGCCGATCCCGATCTGGTTCGGCGGCGGCGCCGAGCCCGTGCTCGGCCGGGTCGGGCGGCTGGGCGACGGCTGGTTCCCGCTCGCCGAGCCCGACAAGGCGGCCGCGATGTGGGAAAAAATAAAATCGTACGCCCGGGAGGCGGGGCGCGATCCCGCGGCGATCGGCGTCGAGGGGCGCGTGTCGGTCGCCAGCGGGACGCCGGAGAAATGGCGCGCGGAGGTCGCGAAGTGGAAAGAGGTCGGAGCGACGCACCTGTCGGTGAGCACGTTGAAGGCGGGCCTATCCGGGGCCGCGGATCACATCGCCGCTATCCGGCGGTTTCGGGAGGCGATTGCCGGCCTGTGAGCTTTGCTCCTCGAGGCGCTGCGCCAGGACGCGCACGCCGTCGAACGGGTCTTTCCCGCCCTTCACCGCGTCTTTGATCTTCGTCACCGACAGCCCCAGGTCTTTCCCGTTCAGCTGATACACGGACTCGAACAGGTCCAAGTCTTTCAGATACAGCAGGTAGTTCGCCAGCATGGCGTTGTTGATCTTCGCCTGGCTGAAGGAGCGGTAGCGGTTGCGCGGCTGTTTGGCGGTCTCTGCGGCCCAGTCCTTCTGCGCGCGCTCGAAGATCTCCTCTCTCAGTCTCAGCTTCTCCGCGTCGAGCAGTTTTCTCGCATAGAGCTCCGTGAGCGAAGCGGCGACGCCGCCCAGGAAGCGGGAAAACTCGACCTGCTCCTTCCACGCCTCGATCGCCCGCAGATGATCGGCGCTGCCTTCGCCCGAGCGCTCGCGGAAGTAGGCGATCGCCGCGTTGCCGCCGACGAAGTTGGCCATGCTCTCGTTGAAAGCCCCGGCCCCGCTGACGTAAAGCGTGTTATGAAACAGCTCGTGGAAGATCACTTCCGCGAGCGTCACCCGCTCGTAGCGCAGCAGGTGCGCCAGCAGCGGATCGTCGACCCAGCCGAGCGTGCTGAAGGCCGGGGAAGTGCGGATGTAGGTGTCGTAGCCGGACTTTTCGAACTTCTGCGCTTCCGCGAGCGCGTCCTCGTGGGTGAAAAAGCCTTTGTACGGGACGCTGCCGACGAAGAGGAACCACCAGGTATAGGGCTTGAGTTCGGTCTTGGGCGTCGCCATGAGGACATAGGTGAGGTTGGGGCGGTCGACG
>DASWFA010000683.1:0-5219 GCA_036394475.1 Binatia bacterium | reverse complement strand
TTGCCTTCGACGATGGACGATTCGATGTCGAGCACCCGGTTGGCGCGGTCCGGATCGATGCCCCGCACCACCGCGCCCGAGACGCGGCTCCCGGAGGTGAGCAGCACCTGGCCCAAGACCGAGGGCGCGGCCGCCACGACTCCGGGCTCGCGCGCGACGGTGTCCGTGAGCTTTTCGTAATCGGTCAAAACGTCGCCCGCGCTCATCACGGAAACGTGCGAGTTGATCCCGAGCAGCCGGTCGCGGAGCGTCTCCTCGAAGCCGGTCATCACCGCCATGACGACGACGAGGGTCATCACGCCGATCATCACCCCGAGGATCGAGATGACGGTGATCAGCGAGATAAAGGTCTCGCGCCGGCGCCCGCGCAGATAGCGCAGGCCGATAAAAAGTTCGTATTTCATACGTTACTGATCACCCTGACTTTGTCTGTCTTTAGACGGATCGAAGGAACGAAGGGTCAACGCTCCGGCCGGAGCAGCGGAAAAAGAATCACGTCGCGTATCGAGGCGGAATCGGTAAAGAGCATCACCAGCCGGTCGATGCCGATCCCCTCGCCCGCCGCCGGCGGCATGCCGTACTCGAGCGCGCGGACGTAATCCTCGTCGAGGGCGTGCGCCTCCTCGTCGCCGGCTTTTTTCGCCGCCGCCTGCTTCTCGAAGCGCTCGCGCTGGTCGGCCGGGTCGTTCAGCTCGGAAAAGGCGTTGGCCAGCTCGCGGCCGCCGATGTAAAGCTCGAAGCGATCGACCAGCGCGGGATTCTTTTCGTTCTTCCGCGCCAGCGGCGAGACTTCGAGCGGATAGTCCATGATGAAAGTCGGCTGGATGAGCTCGGGCTCGACCAGCTTTTCGAAGATCTCGATCAGGAGCTTGCCGTGGGTAAGGTCCGGCTCGAGGCGGAGCCCCTTCGCCTCCGCCAGCGCCCGGAGCCCCTTCAGGTCGTCCACTTCCTTCCGGCCGACGCCGCCGTATTCGGCGACCGCGTCCGAGAGCGCCAGGCGGCGCCAGGGCGGGGTCAGGTCGATCTCGCGCTCGCCGGAGCGGATCTTGAGCGAGCCCGCGGTCTCGCGGGCGATCGTGGCGAAGAGATCTTCCGTGAGCTGCATCAGCTCGTGGTACGTCGCGTAGGCCTGGTAAAACTCCAGCATGGTGAATTCCGGGTTGTGGCGCACCGAGACGCCTTCGTTGCGAAAATTCCGGTTGAGCTCGTAGACCCGCTCCAGGCCGCCGACGAGCAGGCGCTTCAGGAAAAGCTCCGGCGCGACCCTGAGGTAAAGCTCCATGTCGAGCGCGTTGTGGTGCGTGACGAACGGGCGCGCCGCCGCGCCGCCGGGGATCGGCTGCATCATCGGCGTCTCGACCTCGAGGAAGTCCCTCTCGTCGAAAAACCTGCGGATCAGCCGGACGATGTGCGAGCGCTTCTGGAACAGGTCCTTGACGTCGCGGTTCACCATGAGGTCCACGTAGCGCTGCCGGTAGCGCGCCTCGACGTCCGCCAGGCCGTGCCACTTTTCCGGCAGCGGCCGCAGGCACTTGGAGAGGAGCCTCAAGCCCTGGGCCTCGATCGTCAGCTCTTTGGTCTTGGTGCGGAAGAGCCCGCCCGATACGCCGACGATGTCGCCCATGTCGAGCTGCTCGAAGAGCCCGTACGCTTCGTCGCCGATGCGGTCGCGCCGGACGTAGAGCTGGAGCCTGCCCTTGCGGTCCTGGATGTGAACGAAAGACGCCTTGCCGAAGGAGCGTATCCCCATGATGCGACCGGCGACGGAAAAGTCTTTGGGCAAGGCGGCGAGCCGGTCGTCCGGCAGGGCGCCGTATTCGGCCAGGATATCGGCGCTCAGATGGGCGGGCTTGAAGTCGTTGGGATAGGCCGCGTGGCCCGATTCCTTGACCTTCTCGAGCTTTTGCCGCCGCACTTCGGTTTGTTCGGTGCTCTCGTCCATCGCTTCTTTCTGGGCGGCGCCCGGCCGCAAAATATTTCCCTACCTTACTATCGCGGCAGGTCGAATTCAATTGCGGCCGGCGCTTTTTGTCCCCTAAAGATTTAGACCGCTTTAACCTTTCCACTCCCCTGGATTCGGCATGTCCCTCTTGACGGCCGCTTTGGCGGTGTTACCGGTTATATCAGGAAAATAGCCCATTCATCGGCAGCCCACACACATCCCGAGTCGTCGGAGGTAGCTATGCGAGTACTACGAGGAATCTCTCTGTCCCTCTGCATCGTATTGTCGCTGTCGACCTGCGCGCTCTCGGCGCGGAGCCAAGAGCCTCGCGTTCGGAATATCGTTCTGGTTCACGGCGCCTGGGCGGATGGCTCGGGCTGGAAAGGCGTTTACGACATTCTTGTCGAACACGGCTACAACGTCAGCATCGTCCAAAATCCGCTGACGTCGTTCCAGGCAGATGTCGCCGCTGTAAAGCGCGTCCTCGCTCTACAAAATGGACCGTGCATTCTTGTCGCTCACAGCTATGGGGGGGCCGTCATTACCGAAGCGGGGACGGGTCCATCTGTCGCCGGTTTGGTGTACGTGGCGGCCCACATGCCGGATGCCGGAGAGAGCGAGGCTGACAACGGAAAGCGCTTTCCGAGCGACCTCAGCAAGTCTACTGCGATCGAGAAGACCGCAGACGGTTTCGACTACCTTGACCCGGCGCAGTTTCGCGAGTACTTCGCCGCCGACCTGTCCGCCGGGCAAGCCGTCTTCATGGCGCGTTCGCAGGTGCTGATCGCCGATGCCAACTTCAAAGCGGTCCTCACCATGGCTGCGTGGAGAAGCAAACCGAGCTGGATGTTGGTGGCGGCAAAAGACAGGACCATCAACCCCGACCTCGAACGGTGGTATGCCGCACGAGCCAAAAGCCACAAGGTCGAAGTCTCAGGCGCCAGCCACTCGGTCTATGTCTCCAGACCGAAGGAGGTTGCGGCTCTGATCGAAGAGGCCGCGTCGCACGCCCGGTAGTAAACCTTGTAAGGCGGCTAAAACAAGAAAGGCGACGTCGCGGGTTGGCGTGAGCTAACCGGACAAAATACCCGCCGCCCGGGCCGGCGTGCGTCTCGAAGGGCCGATGCGCAGGGACGAGGAGCTGCAAGCGTAATTTTTTTGTGGCGCAGAGCTCAGGCCCATCGCATCGGCCCGGAGAGATGCACCCGGACCGGCGCGGCCGGCCGTGAATAGATAGCCTTTTTCACCGGCCTGCCAGGTTGAGGTTGGCGAAGATCGCCCTGACGGAGCCCGATTTGTTGAGCGAATAGAAATGAATTCCCGGGGCGCCGAAGGCGAGGAGCCCGGCGCACTGCTCGGTGGCGTAGTCGACGCCGAGCCGGGCGGCGCCTTCGTCGTCGTTCTCCACCTCGGCCAGGCGCTTCTGGAAGGCCGGCGGTATCCGGGCGCCGCAGAGCTCGGTAAAGCGGCGTATCTGCGGCGCGGAGAGCACCGGCAGCAGGCCCGGCACGATCGGCACCTCGATGCCCGCCTTCCGCAAGTCTTCGACGTAGCGGAAGTAGACCTCGTTGTCGAAAAAAAGCTGCGTGATGATGGCGTCGGCGCCCGCGTCGACCTTCTCCTTGAGGTAGCGAATGTCCGACGCCCGGTTCTCGGCGCGCGGGTGCACCTCGGGGAAGCCGGCGACGGCGATCGAGAAGCCGCCGTGGGCCGCCGCTTCTTTCACAAGCTCGATCGAGTGGCGAAAGCCGTCCGGGTGCGGCTTCCAGTCCGTGACCCCCTGCGGCGGATCGCCGCTGAGCGCGATCACGTTCTCGACGCCCAGGGCCTTCAAGCGCGCGAGGACCGAGCGCACCTGGTCCTTGGACTGCCCGACGACGGTCAGATGGCACATCACTTCGAGACCGCATTCCCGATGGATGCGGTCGACCAGATCGACGGTTTTGTCGCGCGTGCTGCCGCCCGCGCCGTAGGTCACGGAGCAAAAGGCGGGGTTGAGCGGCCTCAAGGCGGCGATCTCCTTGAACAGCGTCTCGTCGCCCTTGTCGGTCTTGGGCGGAAAGAACTCGATCGAAAAAGCGCGACCCGGCCCGGCGTATAGTTCTCTGAGCTTCACCTGAGAAGTCTCGCGTCGCGCCGGGGGGCGGCCCTTACATGTCCTTGTGAGCCTCGGACTTTTTCCGCGCCTGTGCGGGATCGCAGTCCGAGCCGGGGTTGGCGGTAATGAGCGCCCTCAGGCTTTCGTTGTGCGCGAGCCACGCGTCGCGCACCGCCGGGGCCACCTGAAATCGGTCCAGGGTTTCCTGTAAAATCTTCAGCCGCCGGGCGAACTGCCCGCCCATGATCGGATGCTTGGCGTGCGCCGCGGCGAGCGGCCGGCCGCGGTATTCGACCGGCCCGCCGAGAAACTCGGCGGTCAATTGATACTCCATCTCTTTGATTCTGTTCTTGTCCGCGTTGCGGAAGAAAAAGCCGATCATCCGGTCCGCGAACACCCGGTCGATGAAGGCGTCGATGATCTCTCTCAATTTCGGCTCGCCGCCGATCTGTTCGAATAGGGTCTGGGGCATGGAATTCTCTCGGTTGTTCACGATACACGCACGACGGGTTAAATTCAATTAGGGTGAAGAACGGCGGGGGTTATTGAACTGACGGGCGGTCTCGTATAAGCTGGGGCAAATTTTTAGCTTGGGGAGGACTCGTCCAGCCTCCCGGCCGGTTTGAGGTTAGGAAATGAAAAGATTTTTGTCGCAGCGCGCCTTCGCAGCCTCTTTGTTTATCGCCGCCCTGCCCTTCTTTTTGCCCGCCGCCGCTTTGGCCCAGATTAAATTCGACCCGGCCGTCAATTCCACCACAGGCTCGATTACCGTGGGCACCAAAATTGTAAATTTCGTCAACCCGGATTCCGTCGCGGTCGGGGACTTCAACAACGACACCAATCTGGACATTGCCGTCCTCAACGGCATCCCGATAAGAAACGGCGCCAACAACGAGTTTTACCTCTCGATTCTCTTCGGAAACGGCGACGGCACTTTTGTCACCCCGGCCACGACGATATTGCTGGCCTCCTGCCTCGCAACCAAAGCCTTGTCCCAGTGCGACCAGCCGGTCTATGTGACCGCGGGAAATTTCGACGGGGACTTAATTCCGGACCTGGCCGTGGTCTTTTTCGGCATTCCCACTCCCGATCCCGCTGTCCCCGGCAGTGTTGCGATTTTTCTTAGCAATGGAGACGGCACCTTTACCCAACATGACTGCAACGGCGTCACTGCGGGCC
>DASWFA010000682.1:0-5124 GCA_036394475.1 Binatia bacterium | reverse complement strand
CGGTTTCTGGCGCTGCGCTGGAATGGGCTCACCAATGCGGGCGCCTATATCGAGGCCGCCGGCGCGATCCCGATCCTGTTTTCGCTGAAGCTCGCCCCAACTGTGTACGACATCCCCGCGGTCTCCGTCGCGAGCAGTCTGGTTTTGACCAATACGGCGCCGACCGTGCCCTATCGCGGCGCCGGCCGACCGGAAGGGGTCTACATCATCGAGCGGCTGATCGACCAGGCGGCGCGCGAGCTGGGCATCGACCGGCTGGAGATCCGGCGGAAAAACTTCATCCGCCCGGATCAGTTCCCTTACAAAACCGCCACCGGCGTCGAATACGACTCCGGCGACTACCAGAGGTCGCTCGCCGAGGCGCTGGAGCTGTCCCATTACGACGACTTGATTAAACAGCGCGACGAGGCGCGCGCCCGCGGCGAGCTCTGCGGCGTCGGCGTCTCCACGTTCGTGGAGCCGAGCGGCGGCGCCGGCTTCGAAAGCTCCACCGTCCGGATCGAGCGCACCGGCGAGATCACGGTGCTCACCGGCTCGAGCTCGCACGGCCAGGGGCACGAGACTGTCTTCGCCCAGGTCGCGGCCGAGATGCTCCGCGTTTCCATGGACCATGTGGCGGTTCGCCACGGCGACACGCTCGCCATCCAGCAGGGCGTCGGCACGTTCGGCAGCCGCAGCGCCATCATGGGCGGCGGCGCGCTCTCGCTCGCGATCGACAAGGTCGTCGCCAAGGCGAAGCGCTTCGCGGCGAATTTGCTGGAAGCGGCGCCCGAAGACATCGTCCAGGCGGACGGCGGCTTCGCCGTGGCCGGCACGCCGGACAAAAAAATCACCTGGCGCCAGGTCGCCGGCGCGGCCTACGGCCGGCCGCTCCCCGGCATCGAGCCCGGGCTGCAGGAGACGGTCTTCTTCGATCCCGGCCGTGAGGCGTGGGGCTTCGGCTCGCACGTGGCTCTGGTTAGAATCGACAAGGAGACCGGCGAGGCGAAGCTCGACAAGCTCGTGCTGGTGGACGACTGCGGCGTCATCATCAATCCGATGATCGTCGAGGGGCAGATCCATGGAGGGGTCGCCCAGGGGCTCGGCGAAGCGTTCCGCGAGCAGATGATCTATGGCGACGACGGCGGGGTGCTCACCGGCTCGCTGGTGAACTACGCCGTGCCGCACGCGGAGAACATGCCGCCGCTCGTGCTGGGCGAGACCGTGACGCCGAACCCGTTCCATCCGTTCGGTGTCAAGGGGGTCGGCGAGGCCGGCACCAACGGCGCGCCGCCCTGCGTCGCCAACGCCGTGATGGACGCGCTGGCGCCGCTCGGCATCGCCCACATCGACATGCCCTACAGCGCGCCGAAGCTCTGGGCGGCGATCCAGGCGGCGCGAAGCAAAAGCTGAAATAAACTCTTTCTCCCATGCCGCTGCTGAAAATCGCCACCTGGAACGTCAACGGCATCCGCGCGCGCGAAGCGCAGTTCCGCGAATGGATCGAGCGCGAGCAGCCCGACGTCGTCTGCCTGCAGGAGATCAAGGCGCCGCCGGCGCAGGTGCCGCAGTCGATCTGCGAGCTCGCGGGCTACCGCTGCTACTGGCACGGCGAGCGCGCCTATTCGGGCGTCGGGCTCCACATCCGGCGCGACGCGTTCGCGGAGGAGCCGCGCTTTTCCCATCCTCCCTTCGATTTCGAGAGCCGCATCGTGACGGCCGAGATCGGCGATTTGATCGTCGCGTCGGTCTATGTGCCGAACGGCGGCAAGGATTTCGCCGCGAAGATGAATTTCCTCGGCCAGCTGGAGCAGTACGCCGCGGCGGCCGACGCGGGCGGGACGCGGCTCGTCATCTGCGGCGACATCAACATCACGCTCACCGAGCGCGACGTGCATCCCAAGGAGAGAAACCCCCTGGCGATCGGCCAGCGGCCCGAAGAGCGGGAGATTTTCTCGCGCATCATCTCGCACGGTCTGGTGGACATTGGGCGGCAGCTCGACCCCGACAACCAGGAGCTTTTCACCTGGTGGGCGCCGTGGCGCAACATGCGCCAGCGCAACATCGGCTGGCGGATCGATTACGTCCTCGCGAGCGCGGCCATGGCGGCCCAAGCCTTCCACTGCGCCGCCTACCGCGAGGTCGGCACCAGCGACCACGCGCCCGTCATTGCGTCTTTCGACCTGGGCGCTACAGTAGAGCATGAAGAAAAAGGCCCGCTCTGAGCCGCCCGATCTCGGCCGCTTCGGCCGGCTCGCCGAATACAACCGCAAGCGCCGCTTCGGCGTGACGCCGGAGCCGGCGGGAAAAGTCGTCCCGGCCAAGAAAAAAGCGCGGGAGTTCGTCGTCCAGAAGCACCGCGCGAGCCACCTCCACTACGATTTTCGCCTCGAGCACGACGGCGTCATGCTCTCGTGGGCGGTGCCGAAGGGCCCGTCGCTCGATCCGTCGGTTCGGCGCCTCGCCATGCAGACCGAGGACCACCCGATCGACTACAATCAGTTCGAAGGCGTGATTCCCGAAGGCGAGTACGGCGGCGGCACGGTGATGATCTGGGACCGCGGCACGTGGGAGCCGGAGGTGGACGACGTCGACCGCGCGCTGGAAAAAGACGACTTGAAGTTCAGGCTGAGCGGCAAGAAGCTCAAGGGGTCGTGGGTGCTGGTCCGGACGCGCGACCGCCAGTGGCTGCTCATCAAGCACCGCGACAAATACGCAACGACGGACGACGTCACCGCGGCCAAGAACAAATCGGTCGTCTCGCGGCGCACGCTCGCGAGCATCGGCAAGGCCGCCGGCGCGAGCGCGAAGCAGCTCGAAGAGGCGAAGAAGGCGGACGCGACGTTCGCGGGAGCGGCGGCGGCGCGCTAGTTATTTATTTTTTCCTGCCCCCGAGATACAGCTTCCGCGCCGCGAGCAGGTGCCGGAGCGCCTCGGTCCTTTTCCCCTCGGCTTCCAAAATCAGCGCCAGGTGATAGTGCGCGTCGGCGAAGTCGGGATCGTTGTCGAGCGCCTTGCCGTATTCCCCGGCCGCCTCTTCCAGACGGCCGCGCTCTTCCAGGAGAACGCCGAGATTGTAGTGCGCCACCGGATAGTCCGCGTCTTCGGCCAGAGCCGAGCGGTACTCGGCCTCCGCCTTGGCGAAATCGGACTCTTCGTGATACAGCCGGCCGAGATTGACGTGGGCCTCGGCGAGCGACGGGTCGAGTCGGAGCGCCTGAAGATAGGCACGGCGCGCCTCTTCGGGGGAATCGGCTTCCAGCTCGCCCGCCAGCTCGAACCACTGCTCGGCGCTCCGCCCCGGGGCGGATTTTTTCGCCGCCGGCAATTTGAGCCTCTGCGCCAGCTCCCGGGCGGCGAAGTTGAAAAGGAACTGGCCCGAATCGGGATGCCAGCGCGCGCCGCCGTTTTTGACCACGACCCGCTTGCCGTCGGCGTAGACCGTGACGTTGGTGAGCCCGGCGTCGCCGGGGAGCTGCCGCTTGAGCGAGCGCAGCACCCGCCGGATGCGCTGGAGCGAGACTCCGGCGCTGAGCAGCCCCTTGGTGGTTTTGAGTAAGAGTATATCCTGAAAGGTGAAGGCGATCGCGCGGCGCGGGCCGCGCGCGGGAGAGAGGAAGCCGGCGCGGACGCAGGAGCGGATGCGCCATTCCGGGAGCGCGAGGATCTTCGCCACCTCGCGCGTCGTGTAGCGGCTTTTCATTTCCTCCCTGCGCGCGCCTTCTTGGCGGGCGCGGGCTCGGCGCGGCCGGCGCGGGCAGCCTTTTTCTGCGGCGCCTGCTTCGCCAGGCTCTGCTTGAGCGCCTGCATGATGTCGATCACCTGCCCGCGCTCGGGCTGGGCGGGGGCCCGAGTGATCTCCTTGCCGGCGGCTTTTTGCTCGACCAGCTCGAGCACGCGGGCGCGGTGCTCGTCGTGGTACTGCTCGGGCTTGAAATCCTCGCTCGAAAGCTGGTCGATGAGGTGCAGCGCCAGCTGGATCTCGCCTTCCTTGGTCTTGGCGTTCCCGCCCTTGTCGACCTCGGCGAAGTCGCGGATTTCGTCGGCGTAGTACATCGTGTGCATCATGAGGCCGCCGCGCGCCGAGCGGATCAACACCAGGCTTTCCTTGCCGCGCATGACGAATTTGGCGAGCGCGACGCGGTCGCTGTCGGCCATCGCCTCGGCGAGCAGGCGGTAGGCCCGCTCCCCGCCCTTGTCGGCGCCGAGATAATAGGCCTTCTCGAAATAGATCGGGTCGACCTTGGCGAGCGGGACGAACTCGGCGATGTCGATCGACTTCGAGTCCTCCTGCTCCAGCGCTTTCAGCTCTTCTTCGTTAAACTGGACGTACTCGTTCTTGCGGAACTCGTAGCCCCGCACCAGCGCGCTCCGCTCGACCACCTCGTCGCACGCGGGGCAGAACGTCTGCTGTTTGATCCGCGAGCCGCACTTGGCGTGGAGCAGGTTGAACGACACGCTCTTGGACGACGCGGCGGAAAAGAGCTTGACCGGAATGGAAACCAGGCCGAATGAGATCTGGCCCGTACCGAGCGCATGTGGCGGCATAAGAAGACCCCCCTTCCCCAAAACCCGATTTTACACAAAAACGCCGCCCGGGGAAAGCGGCCCCTTTCGCCCCCTAAAAGCCCCTTACCGGCCCACCACGGTGACCGCGCTGGTCGTCGGCAGCTCCTGCCGCGCCTTGTGCAGGCTCAGGATCTGGTTCACGAGCGAGAGCACGTGCATCGACCGGCCGCCCTCGGCGCCGTCCGGAATGTAATACCACGCGCCGTCGTACTCCACGCTGAGAGCGGCGTCGCGCGGCGGCAGCGCGGACTTTTTCACGACGAACAGCGGGATTTTGGCCGGGCCGGCGGTGTCGAGCATCTGCGGCGGCGTGTCCCCCTGGATCTCGCTGCGCATCAGCTCGCCCAGGAAAAACAGCACGGCCTCGGGCGAGCGAATGAAAAATTTGGGCTTGGTGTCGCCGGCTTCCTCGGGCTCGAGGGACGCGATCGTCGCGTGGCGCCGGCTCTTCGGGTCGCATTTGGCCTGGTCGGGGCAGAACTGGAAGACGAAGCCCCTGTTCTCGGCGTAGAGCTGGTAGACGTTGCCCTTTTCCCTGGAGATCGTGAGCTTGTTGACGTAGGCGTTGACGATATC